>JAWVFS010000235.1:0-3778 GCA_033855795.1 Solirubrobacteraceae bacterium
GTCGATCGTCGCGTTGTCGGAGACCGGGAACGCCAGGTGCACGTTCTCGGCTGGCTCGCCGGCCACCACCGAGAACGTGCCGGTTGCGCCGGCGAACTGGACGCGCCCCGGCGTGTCGGTCGTCAGGCGGAAGCCGGCGTATGGCGCGAGGGCCTCGTAGAACACCTTTGACGCCGCGACGTCACGCACTCGGATCCAGAGGTGGTCGACGCTGCCGCTCGGCGGCACCGCGTCGTGGTAGGCGGCCTCGGCGCTGTTGCCGTCTGGGTCGAGCAGAAACGAGCCGTAGTAGTCGTCGCCGTACTCCGGTCGTGGTCCGGGCGCGCCGTCGTCGCGGTAGCCGGCCTCGATGCCCACGCGCCAGAACTCGTCGACCTCGGCGTGCGAAGCCGCGGCGAAGCCGATGTGCAGTCCGCGCGTCACCGGCTTGTCCTCGGTCGCAGCGGAAAGCGAGAAGTCTCTCCACTCGGCGAACTGCCTGCTGCTGTAGCTCTGCTCGATGCCGAGCGTCCGCAGCACCGTGTCGTAGAAGCGCTCCGAGGCCTCGCGGTCCGAGACGCGGATCGTGACGTGATCGACCACCACTACGGCTCCTCGACGTCCATCTGCTCGACGAGTCCGTCACGGAATCTGTAGACGTGCACCACGCGGCCCTCGTCGACGGCCTCGCCCTCGAGGCTGCGCACGACCTGCCGCACGTCGACGGCGACCGAGCCATCCGCACGGGTCGTCACCTCCAGAAGCTCGACCCGTGGATCGATGGCCGCCCACTGGCGGGTCCAGTAGTCGCGGACGCCGTCTGTCCCTCGGATGCGGCCGCCCTCCCAGGCGTTCGGCCAGTCGACGTCGGCGGTCATCTGCGATAGGAGCGCATCGAGGTCGCGGTCGTTGAAGGCCTGATACAGCTGTTCCAGGGTCGCGGCGGAGCTCACGGTAGTGCGCATTGTTAGCACCGGCCGCAGGACGAGAAGGGCCAGGGCGGAGCCGCCGCCCGCCACAAGGAACGCGGTTCGGGGCGAGGTTGCGTCGATGAGCGCGCCTCCTCCGAGATAGGCCACGAGGAAGCCGGACGCGACACCCATCTGCAGCGCGCCGCTGATGCGGCCGACCATCGCCGGCGGGGTCCGCCTCTGGATGAGCGTGTTGCCCGCAGCCAGCTCGATGCCGTTGCCCAGGCCGGCCACCGCTTGAGCGGGGTAGACGGCGCCGAGTGAGGGGGACAGTCCGGTCAGGGTTGTCCCGGCCGCCGTCGCAGCCGTTCCTCCGAACGCCAGCCGCTCGGCGGGCCAGCGCGGGAAGCGCACGAGCACGGCGGTCGCCAGCAGCATGCCGACGCCGAACGCGGCCATGGCGGCGCCGAAGGCGAACGAGCCGCCGCCGAGCGTCTCGCGCACCAGGAACACGAGCGCCACGTTGTCCACGCCCGCGAACGCGACCAGCATCGCCGTGCTGAGCAGGAGTGCGCGGAGGACGGGATCGGCGGCGGCGTAGCGCAAGGCGATCATCGCGCCACGGCCGGCCGGCTCGCCGCTGCCGATCGGCTCGGCCGGCAGGAGCGGCAGCCACAAGAGCGTGCCGGCTGACAGCAGGAAGGTCGCGGTGTCCACGCCGAGCGCCAGGCGCGGGCCGGCGAGTCCGGCCAATGCCCCGCCGATCGCCGGCCCCATCACGACGCTGGCATTCAGCGCCGTGCCGAGCAGCGCATTCGCGGCCAGCAAGTCGTCGTCGCGGACGAGCGCCGGGACGCTGCTCTGGCCGGCGGCGCGCAAGAGTGTGCCGAGAAGCGACGCGAGCGCTACGAGCGCCAGGAGCGCGGCGTAGGGAGGGAGCCAGATCGTGATCGCGCCGAAGATCAGGCCCTGACCGAGCTGGCAGCCGATCATCAATGCCCGGCGCTCGAAGCGGTCGGCGATCGACCCGGCAACCGCCGACAGCAGCCACGGCAGCGACTCCGCGAGCAGCAACCCGCCGACGGCGGTCGCGGGATGTTCCCGCGCGATCAGCAGAACCAGCGCGATCGTCGCGATCTGATCGCCGAGGAACGAGATCGCCCGCGCCGCCCACAGGGCGAGGAACGGCTTGTGGGTCAGCAGTGTCCGCGCCGGCGTCTGTCGACCGGCCATGACCGACGATGGCTCGCGGCTAAGCCGCGGCCAGCGCCGCGATCTTGCGCTGTACGTCCTTCGTCTTGACCACGTGCTTGTTCATGCCGAGGTCCTTCGGCTTGATGCCCAGCGCCAGTCCGATCATCTGCGGGAAGTGCAGCACCGGCAGCCCCAGGTCGCGCTCGACGAACTTCGCCGCGTCGTACTGCTGCAGGTCGAGGTTCAGGTGGCAGAGGGGGCAGGGCGTGACCATGCAGTCGGCCTCGGCGTCGATCGCGTCGGCGATGTGGCGGCCGGCCTGGCGCAGCGATGTTGTCCTCGCCATCGTGATCACTGGGAAGCCGCAGCACTTGTGCTTGCCGGCGTAGTGGACCGGCGTTCCGCCGATCGCCTCGATGACCATCTCCATGTATCGGTCGCGCTCGGGATGGTCGGCGTAGCCGAGGCGCTTGGTCGGGCGCACGATGTAGCAGCCGTAGAACGGCGCGATCCGCAGGCCCTCGAGCGGGCGGACGACCTTCTCACGCAGCTTGTCCAGGCCGATCTCCTCGACCAGGAGCCACATGAAGTTCTTGTTCCACCAGGCGCCGGAGCGCTCGTAGTGGAGGTCCTCTGGCTTCAGGTGGGTGTTGACCTGCTCGCGATAGTCGTCGTCGGCGTCGAGGCGCTCCTGGCACTCCGATTGCGCGCCCTGGCAGGTCGAGCAGATGTTCATCATGCCCGCGGCCCCTTCGACGCCCTGCGCCATCGCGAACGTGCGCGCGTTCAGCGTGTCGGCCAGCTCCTGGTTGTGCTCGGCGATGACGCCGGCGCCGCAGCAATTGGCGCGGTCCAGCTCCACCAGCTCGATGTCGAGGACCGGGGCGACCTGCGCGACCGAGCCGTGCAGTTCGGGCGTGAACCCGCGCGATACGCAGCCGGGCCAATAGGCGACCTTCACGACTCCTGACTCCCTTCGGCCATTGCGCCCTCTTCCTCGCCGGGCTCTTCGCCGACGATGTAGAGGTTGAGCTCGAGCCGTTCGTCCTTCGACTCGATTTCCTTGTAGATCCGGCGGATCTCTTTCTGATCGGGCAGCTTGTGGTGGATCAGCGCCTTTGAGATGGCGACCTTGCCGGACGTGACGCCCCGGATGGCGGCGGGCGCTGCGGGGATGAGGTTCTTGATCCCGTTCGGCGAGACCTGCGACTTGATGAGGCTGCCCTCGCCGAACGACCGCGGCAGCAGTTGCGACTCGTGCAGCGTGCCGTACTTCTCGATCAGCCCGACGAACGCCTTCTCGTGGCCATAGCCGTTGTTGCGGTCCTTGATGTGGAAGTCCTGGGTGGCACGCCGGCGCAGCCGCATGATCTGCGACATCGGCGCGACGTCCTTCGGGCAGACCTCGATGCACTGGAAGCAATGCGTGCAGTCGAAGATCCCGTGCGGGTCCTCGGCCAGGTCCTGCAGGCGCTCCTCGGTGGCGCCGTCGCGCGGGTCGCCGACGAAGCGGTAGGCCTTCGCGAGCGCGGCGGGCCCGACGAACTCCGGGTCGACCTCGAGCGACAGGCAGGCGCCCACGCAGGCGCCGCACTGGATGCAGGCCATCGCCTGCGTCACGTCGATCATCGACTCGGCGGGAACGATGTACTCGCGCTCCGGGGGCGGGCCCTCGGGCAGCAGCCACGGGACGA
>JAWVFS010000236.1:0-4930 GCA_033855795.1 Solirubrobacteraceae bacterium
AGACCAACCACGAGGGCGAGTTCGTCGAGCACCTGCACCGGCTCGAGGGCATCGCCGACGGGATCGTGCTCAACCCCGGCGCCTGGACGCACTACGCCTGGTCGATCCACGACGCCCTGGAGCTGACCGGCCTGCCCGCCGTCGAGGTCCACATGTCCGACGTCAACGCGCGCGAGGAGTGGCGCCGGGTGTCGGTGATCCGCGACCTGTGCGTGGCCAGCGTCGTGGGAAAGGGGATCGAGGGCTACCGCGAGGGCCTGCGGGCCCTGCGCGAGCACCTCGAGGTCCCGTGAGCGGGGAACGGGCACAGCGCCTCGCCGCCGCGGTCGCCGAGCGCGAGCTCGACGCGCTGTTGGTGACCGACCTGGTGAATCTCCGCTACCTGACCGGGTTCGCCGGCACCAACGGGCTGGCCGTGGTCGGCGCCGGCGCGGACGGGGCGCGGGTGTTCGTCACGGACTTCCGCTACGTCGAGCGCGCCGCCGACGAGGTACAGGGCTTCGACCAGCGCCGCGGCGGGCGCGACCTGTTCGACAGCGTCGGCCAGGCGCTCCCCGCCGAGCGCCCGCTGCGGCTCGGCTTCGACGATGCGCACCTGCCCGTGCGCCGCCACCGGGAGCTGGGCGCGGCGGTCGGCGACGACATCGAGCTCGCCCCCGCCGGCGGCATGGTCGAGGACCTGCGCCGGGTCAAGGACCCCGGCGAGCTGAAACGGATCCGGGCCGCCGCCGCGCTGGCCGACGACGCGTTCAACGCCCTGCTCGGGCGCGGCCTGACCGGCCGTACCGAGCGTGCCGTCGCGCTCGACCTCGAGGACGAGATGCGCCACCGCGGCGCGATCGCGCCCAGCTTCCCCTCGATCGTGGCCGGCGGCCCGCACGGCGCGCTGCCGCACGCCGAGCCGCGGGACGTCGAGATCGAGGCCGGGACGCTCGTCGTCATCGACTTCGGCGCGCTCGTCGATGGCTACTGCTCCGATTGCACGCGTACCGTGGCGACCGGCGAGCTCGACGCCGAGGCCACCGAGGTCTACGCGCTCGTCCAGCGGGCCCAGCAGGCGGGCCTCGACGCGGTGCGCGCCGGGCCCAGCGGCCGGGAGGTGGACGCGGCCGCGCGTGAGGTGATCGAGGAGGCCGGCCACGGCGAGGAGTTCGGCCACGGGCTCGGCCACGGCGTCGGCCTCGAGGTCCACGAGGCGCCGCGCCTGGCCAAGAGCGACGACTCGGCGCTGCAGGCCGGCAACGTCGTCACGGTCGAGCCCGGCGTGTACCTGTCCGGGCGCTTCGGGGTCCGGATCGAGGACCTGGTCGTGGTGACCGAGGACGGCACCGAGGTGCTCTCCTCGGTGGACAAGGGCCTGATCACCGTCTGAATGGCGCGCCTCGCCCGCTGGCCGCGGACCGTGGCGTTCCTCATCTACGCCGCGGTCGCGTTCGTCTTCTTCGGGCTGCCCGTCGCCGCCCATCCGTCGAGCGAGTGCATCTGCTACCCCGGCAGCCCGGACCCGCAGCAGTTCATGTGGGCGCTGGTGTGGTGGCCGCATGCGCTCGCGCACGGCCTGGATCCGATCCACAGTCACGCCCTGTTCGCGCCGGAGGGCGTCAACCTCGCGAGCGGTCAGCTGATCCCGGCGGCGGGCGTGGTCCTGGCGCCGATCACCGCCGCCGCCGGCCCGGTGGCCGCCTACAACCTGCTCGGCGTGCTCGCCCCCGCACTGGCCGCGTTCACCGCCTTCCTCCTGTGCCGGCGGATCACGCGGACGTGGCTGCCGTCGCTAGTCGGCGGCTACCTCTTCGGCTTCTCCTCGTACCTGCTCGGCCAGCTCTTCGGGCATGCGCACCTGACGCTGGTCTTCCTGCTGCCCGTGATGGTCCATCTCGTGCTGCGCCGGCTGGACGGCGAGCTGCGGACCGGAAGGTTCGTGGCGGCGATGGCCGCGTGCGTCGTCGGCCAGGCTCTGCTCTCGCCGGAGATCGCCGTGATGTTCTCGCTCTTCGGCGCCCTCGCGCTGGGGCTCGGCGCGATCGTGTTCGACACTCGGCGTCGAGCGATCGTGGGCCTCGTGCGGCCGCTCGCGATCGCCTATGCGATCGGCGCGGTGGTGCTGCTGCCGTACCTGATCCCCACGCTGCAGGCCGGCAACCCCGTCGAGCAGGTGGTGACGCGGAAGTTCTCGACGGACCTGCTCAACTTCCTCTTCCCGACCCCGATCACGCGTCTCGGGCGGCGCTGGTTCGCCGACCTCGGCCTGACCTACCAGGCCGAAATCGACGAGAGCGGCGCCTACCTCGGCCTGCCGCTCATCCTCATCCTGGTGCGGCTGGCCGTGGCCGACTGGCGCCGGTCCGCGGTGCGCTACCTGGTCGCGCTGCTCGCGCTGCTCGGGATCGCGACGCTCGGCGCGCGGCTGCAGGTCGCCGGGCACTCGACGATCCCGATGCCGTGGGCGGCCTTCGACCAGCTTCCGGCGCTCGAGGCCGCCCTGCCGGCCCGGTTCGCGGTGTACATCGCGCTCGTCGCCGCGGTGGCAGCCTCGATGTGGCTGGCCTGGTCGCGGGAGTCGGTCGCGTGGCGCTGGGTGCTGGGCGTGCTCGCCGTCGCGGCCACGCTGCCGAACCTGGCGGCGGACTACTGGCACGGGCCCGCGCGCATTCCGCCCTACTTCACCGACGGGGCCTGGCGCGCGGACCTGGGCTCCAACGACGTCGCGCTGCTGCTGCCGTTCGGGTTCCGGGGCAACGGCATGGCCTGGCAGGCGCAGACGCGGATCGGCTTCAGGCAGGCCGGCGGATACATGAGCGCCGCCATCGTTCCTCCCGGCTACCGCGGCGAGCTCGGCCGGGTCGCCCAGCCGGCCGCCAACGCGCCGTCCGATCCGGCCCGGCTGCGCGCGTTCCTGGCGAACCACCGTGTGAAGGTCGTGATCCTGGACCCGACCCACGACGACGGCTGGCTGCCGGTCCTGGCGCGCGCGGGCCTGACGCCGCAGCGGCGCGGCGGCGTGCTCGTCTACCCGGTCTCGGGCCCCCGCCGATGAGACCGAATACGGTGCGGGACGCGGCATGCGAGAGCTGACCTTCATCGAGCCCGGCAAGGTCGAGTGGTGCGAGGTGGCGGAGCCGGAGCTCGAGGGTGCGGGCCAGGCGCTCGTGCGCCCCCTCGCCGTGGCGACCTGCGACCTCGACGCCGCGATGCTCGCCGGCGAGTCGCCCTTCGAGGGTCCGTTCCCGCTCGGGCACGAGTTCGTCGCCGAGGTCGTCGAGGCCGGCGAGCAGGTGGAGGGGTGGTCGCCGGGCGACGTGGCGATCGTGCCCTTCCAGATCTCGTGCGGCGCGTGCGAGGCCTGTCGGCGCGGGCGCACCGGGAACTGCCGGGAGGTGAGGCCGCGCGGGTCGATGTACGGGATCGGGTCGGCCGGGGGAGCGTGGGGCGGGGCGCTCACCGACCTGGTGCGCGTCCCGTTCGCTGACCCAATGCTGCTGCGGCCGCCCGATGGAGCCTCGCCCGCGGCGATCGCAAGTGCGAGCGACAACATCTCCGACGCCTATCGCACGGTCGCCGGCCCGCTCCGGGCCGACCCTGGCGCCGAGGTGCTCATCGTGGGCGGGTTCGCGGCGAGCATCTCGCTCTACGCCGTGGCCATCGCCCGCGCGCTGGGCGCCGGCGCGGTGCATTTTCTCGACCACGATCCCGAGCGCCTCGAGCTGGCGGGCGCGCTGGGCGCCGACCCGATCGAGGCGGCCGGGCCGGACGATCTACCGGGGCGAGTCGGGCCCTACCCGATCACGGTGGAGGCCAACGGATCGGACGCCGGCCTGGCCTGCGCGCTGCGCTCCACCGCACCCGACGGCACATGCACCAGCGTGGCGATCCACTTCGGCCCCGCGACACCGGTGCCCCTGTTCGAGATGTACTTCAACGGCGTCACGTTCCACACCAGCCGCGTCCATTCGCGCGCGGTGCTGCCCGAGGTGCTCGAGCTGATCGAGGCGGGACGCATCGACCCGGAGCGCGTCACCACCGACGTCGTGCCCTGGGAGTCGGCCGCCGAGGAGTGGGCGCGGCCACGAACCAAGCTGATCGTCGCGCGCGACTCGTAACACTCGCCGGGCCCGCCGTAACGGTTTGCGCGCCAGGATGGGGCCCATGGCGGACGAGGTCGAGGTTGACGTCGCTATTCGGGGCAAACCTCGACCGCGGTCCATCGACGGTGAGATCGCGGCTCTGGCGGGGCGCCAGCACGGTGTCGTCGCCCGGCGGCAGATTGCGGCGTTGGGTGCTGGCCCCGGTGCCATCGACCGCCGACTGGAGCGCGGCCGGCTGCACGTCGTGCATCGCGGTGTGTACGCCGTCGGTCATCGCGCCGTTTCCCGGGAAGGGCGGTGGATTGCGGCTGTCTTCGCCATGGGGCCCGAGGCAGTGGTCAGTCACAGGTCCGCCGCCGCCCTTTGGGGCATTCGCCGCACCGCTCGCGCCCGCATCGAGGTGACCGTACCGGGCCGCCGCGCGTCGCGACCAACGCTCGAGGTACACCATGGGAAACTCGCCGCGGACGAGGTGACCACCGAGCGCGGCATACCCGTCACAGCACCCAACCGCACACTTCTCGACCTCGCCGCCGTGCTGGACGCCAGGCAGGTCGAGCGGGCGATCAACGAAGCGGAGTTCCTCCGCGTCACCGACCCGACCTCCCTCGATGTCCTCCTCAAGCGCCACCCCCGCCGGCGAGGCGCACACGCACTCCGCAGGATCCTCGCGGCCCAGGCCATCGGCGCCACGATCATCCGCAGCGAACTGGAGCGCCGCTTCCTCCAGTTCCTCGATGAAGCCGGTCTCCCACGCCCCGAGGTGAACGCGAGCCTCCAGATCGCCACCGACCGCTGGATCGAAGCCGACTTCCTGTGGCGCCCGCAGCACCTCACAGCCGAGC
>JAWVFS010000237.1:0-3910 GCA_033855795.1 Solirubrobacteraceae bacterium
CATCGCCGGCGTGTACGACCGCATGAACGCGGTCATGACCGCCGGGCTGGACCGGCGCTGGCGGTCGCGCGCGGCGGACCTCGCGGCGGTCGGGCCCGGGGACCGCGTGCTCGACGTCGCCACCGGCACGGGCGACCTCGCCCTCGAGCTGGCGCGGCGCGTCGCGCCCGGCGGCGAGGTCGTGGGATCTGACTTCGCGGAGGCGATGCTCGAGCGCGCGCGCGAGAAGGCCACCGGGCGGCCGGACGTGCGCTTCGAGTGGGGCGACGCGCTCGCGCTCGACCACCCCGACGACGCCTTCGACGCGGCGACGGTCGCCTTCGGGGCGCGCAACTTCGCCGACCTGCACCGCGGCCTGGCCCAGATGACCCGCGTGGTGCGCCCGGGCGGGCGCGTCGTCGTGCTGGAGATCACCACCCCGCGGACGCCGCCGCTCTCGTGGTTCTACGGCCTGTGGTTCGACCGGGTCGTGCCCGGCCTGGGCCGTCTCGCGGGCGACGAGGACGCCTACAGCTACCTGCCCAACTCGGTCAAGCGCTTCCCGGCGCCGGAGGGCCTGGCCGCGGCGATGGCGGAGACCGGTCTGGGCGACATCCGCTGGCTGCTGACCGCGGGCGGGATCATTGCGATCCACCACGGCACGAAGGGGGCGTGATGGCCGTCGCCCCCACCGTCGAGGCCGTCGTCGCCGCCGGCGGCGCGCACATCCCGCCGCTCATGGAGGCGCTCGACCAGCGCCTCGCCGAGCTGGCGACCGGCCACGGCGCGGTGCTGGCGCGACACGGCGGCGCCACGATCGCCGCCGGTGGCAAGCGGCTCCGGCCGCTGGTCGTGTTCGTGGCCGCGGGCGAGGCGGCCGGGCCGGGTGTGCTGCGGGTCGCGGTGGCGGTCGAGCTGCTCCACAGCGCCACGCTCGTGCACGACGACGTGCTCGATGCCGCCGAGCTGCGCCGCGGGCGCCCCACGGTCGTGGCGTCGGCCGGCCGCGGCATCGCGACGGCGACCGGCGACCTGCTGTTCTCCCGCGCATTCGCCGAGCTGAGTGCGAACGGTCGGGCCGACGAGGTCCGCGTGCTGTCGGAGGCCAGCTCGGCGCTGGCCCTGGGGGAGCTGCTGCAGCGCGCCGACGCCTTCGACGCGCACGTGAGCGTCGAGCGCTACATGGAGCGCTGCGAGTACAAGACGGCGCGTCTGTTCGAGGCCGCCTGCGCGCTGGGCGCGCTCGAGGCGGACGCGCCGGCCGAACGCGTGGCGGCGCTGGGCGCCTTCGGCCGCCGGATCGGGCTGGCCTTCCAGCTGCTCGACGATGTCCTCGACGTCTCCGGGCCGGTCGAGCGGACCGGCAAGGCGCGCGGCACGGACCTGCTCGACGGCACGGTCACGCTTCCGCTGATCCTCGCCCGGGAGCAGGATCCCGAGCTGGCCGCGCTCGACGTGCGTGAGATCGCCACGCCCGAGCGGGCCGCGGACGTCTGCGATCGCATCGCCGCCACCCCGGCGCTGGAGGAGGCCAAGCGGCGGGCGCTGAGCATCGTCGCCGAGGCGAAGGACGGGTTGCCAGAGTTGCCCGAGCGCCAACGCACGGCGTTGAACCTCGTGGCCGACGGTGTGGTCGAGCGCTACGCGTAGACGTCAGACGTCAGACGTCAGACGTCAGTTGCCCAGGTCGATACCCCAGTACTGATGACTGATGACTGAGGACTGATTTCTGATCGCGGAGGCGATCAGAAATCCATCGGATGGATCGCGCCGGCGTGCAGCGCGGAGATGAAGCGCTCGATCTCTTCTTCCATGTTCGCGTGCATGAGCTGCTTGAGGTCCGTCAGCAGCGCGTGCGTTCCGTGATCGAGCTCTTCGTCGAGGCGTTCGACCGTCTCGCGGTCGAAGATCCCTGCGCCCTCCCACTCACAGTTCGGGCAGCGGAGCAGAAGCTGCCACCGTTCCTCGCCGGCCTCCTCCCACGCGGTGGGATAGACCAGCTGCGACGCGCACTCGGGGCAGACGTGAAGGTCGACTCCCGGAGCGGTCGTGGTCCGGCCGTCGATCTCGGAGTCGGCGAAGTAGACCACCTCGATGGTCTTGCCACTCGGAAGGACGACGCGACGGACGGCGTGCGGTTGATCGGGTTTGGGATTCATGCGATACACCGTTGACTGGTCCCGTATCGGCGTCACGCCCAAGGAACTTGACCCCCTTCGGTGATTCGTCCGACCCATTCGTCCGCAAAGAGCGAGCGGTACCCTTGTCGTCCCCCAAGCGGAGGTCGCCGCCATGCCCTTCGGCATCGGCCCACTCGAGCTCATCATCGTTCTCGTCATCGTCCTGGTCATCTTCGGCCCGAAGCGCCTCCCGGGCCTCGGTCGGTCGCTCGGCTCGGGCATGCGCGAGTTCAAGGACTCCCTCTCCGGCAAGGACGGTGACGCCGAGAAGGACAGGCCGGCCGCGGAGCCGGACGGGATCGAACGCACCGCGGATCCGTCGGCGTCCAAGGGCGCCAAGGACGATGCCGCGGAAGAGAAGGTCTCCGGCGACCGTCGCTCCTAGCGCGGCGGGCGACGCGCGATGGCCACCGCGATCCGGCCGATCGGTCACGAGGACCGTCTCTCGCTTGTCGAGCACCTCGACGAGCTGCGCACGCGGCTCATCATCTGCGTCCTTGCGCTGTGCGCCACCTTCGCGGTCGCGCTGTGGCAGAACCACGCGCTCCTGCGGATCCTCAACGACCCGCTGAAGGAGACCACCAAGTCGGCGGCCCAGCACGCCAAGGGCCCGCTCGGAGCGCAGGCTCGCTATGACATCCAACAGCGCGAGGCGCTCAGGCGCAGCCGCGACGCGTTCACCCTCCTCTCCCAGAGCAAGGCCGCGCTGAGCCCGTCCGAGCGGGCGGCCCTGGTGGCCGCGGCGCAGGCGTCCGGTTCGGCGCTGAAGGCGGCGCCGAAGGAGGTCACGGGGCGCCAGCCCGTGACCCTCGGCCTCGGCGAGCCCTTCTCGCAGACGCTGACCGTGTCGTTCTACTTCGCGCTGCTCTTCGCCCTGCCGCTGATCCTCTACCAGGCGTACGCGTTCGTGTTACCGGCCTTCAGTCCGCGCGAGCGCCGCGTCGCCCTCCCGCTGATGGCGATGGTCCCGGTCCTGTTCCTCGCCGGAGTCGTGTTCGCCTACTTCCTCGTGCTCCCGGCGGCGATCGGCTTCCTCCAGAACTTCAACAGCGACGAGTTCGACGTGCTCGTGCAGGCCAAGAGCCTGTACTCGTTCAGCATCCTCACGCTCATCATCATGGGCGTGCTGTTCCAGATGCCCGTCGGTGTGCTGGCGTTGACCCGGCTCGGTGTCGTGACGCCCCGGCAGCTGCGGCGCAACTGGCGCTACGCGACCGTGATCATCGCGGTGATCGCGGTCCTCCTGCCCGGGACCGACCCGGTGACCACCTGCATCGAGATGATCCCCATGCTCCTGCTGTACGGCCTGAGTATCCTGCTGGCGATGTGGGTCGAGCGCTTCGACCGGCGCAGCGGGGAACGCGACGCGCCGGCGCTCGCCGACAACGAGACCGACCCGGACTGACGCGACATGCTCTTCGACCTCAGAGGCCGCGGCCGCCGCCGCACGATCCAGGCCATCTACGTGACCCTTGCGATCCTCATGGGGGGCGGGCTGATCTTCTTCGGCATCGGCGGCAACACGTCGGGCGGGCTGTTCGACGCCTTCAAGAGCGGGGGCGGCGGCGGCAGCGACACGTTCTCCAAGCAGGCCTCCCAGGCCGAGAAGACCCTGAAGGCCAACCCCAACGACGCCGCCGCGTGGGGGGTCCTCGCCCGAGCGCGCTTCCAGCAGGCGGGCCAGGGGGACAGCTACGACCAGCAGACGAACCAGTTCACCGACAAGGGGAAGTCCCAGCTGCAGCAGTCCG
>JAWVFS010000238.1:0-7660 GCA_033855795.1 Solirubrobacteraceae bacterium
TGGCACCGCCGTCAACCTCGTGAACCGGCGCGGCGGCAGCGGCGACGACTTCGTCGGGACCGTCTTCGAGCAGTCCGCGCCGACGTCGATCCTCAGCGGGGCGGCGCCGTTCACCGGGACCTTCCGCCCCCAGGGCGACCTCGGCACGCTGGACGGACTCCAGCAGCAGGGCGACTGGACGCTGCGGGTACGGGACGCCAGCCTCGGCGACACCGGCTTCATCCAGGGCTGGGGCGTCGATGTGTCACCGGCAGTGTGCGCCGGTCCGCCGCCCCCGGTGGACCGGCGCGAGCCTCCGGGCTTCGCCAACCGCAGCGACAAGGCACGCGGCCAATGGCCCGACCCGCCGGGCTTCGATCACAACAATCCGCGCGCCCACGCGGCCAAGCCGACCCCGTAGCGCCACGCCTCGAGAGCGCCGGCGCGCCCGCGCTGTGACGCTGAACCCGCCGCTAGACTCGCGATCCCCGCCGGAGTAGCTCAGTCGGTTAGAGCAGCGGAATCATAATCCGCGTGTCGGGGGTTCGAGTCCCTCCTCCGGCATGGACAAACCCCTGCTACGGCGCGGGTTTCGTTGTTCGTCGAGTGGTACTTCGCCCTGGCGTCGCACCCGCTTCGCACCGAGCATGGCTCGGGCGCCCCCTTTTCGGGCGTGGCGGATGCGCCCCGCACCAGGAACCGGGCGTCTGCCCGTTTGCGTTGAGCGGCACCGCGAGGATCTGCCCGTTGGGATCGTGAGCGACGGTCCAATTTGAGGGCTGCGTCTGGCCGTCTCTAGTCAGCAGCGGGCATTCGTAGATGTCTCCCGCGCCGTTGAACCCCGTCTTGTCGAAGCGCGCCTGACTTCGATAGATCCCGGTACTACGGGGATTGCGGGTGGCGGTGACCGTGAGCGGACCGTGGCGGCGGCAGTGCTCGCCCGGGCGCCAGCGTGCCCTCGATTGCTGGCCGCGACCGCTGTATGGTTGCCTCGGGATGGCTTGGGTTTGCGCATTGAGGATGGCTACGGGGTTCGAGCTTGCTTCTGATTCAGTGCGTTGGCGCGGGCGGGTTTGCCTGCTCGCGACCGCGGTGGGGGTCGTGTTGGCGGTCGGGGCGGCACACGCCTCGGGGGCATCGGCGTACGTCTACTGGGCCAACGGCGGCGGTGGCCTCGGCGGCACGATCGCGCGCGCCAACCTCGACGGCACGGGCGCCGGGAGCCTCAAGGGCGCGAACAAGCCCACGGGGGTGGCGGTCGACGGCACACACGTCTACTGGGCCGACAACGCCTACAGCACGATCGGGCGTGCCAACCTCGACGGCACGGGCGCCCGCTTCATCATCGGCGCGAGCAACCCCACGGGGGTGGCGGTCGACGGCACACACGTCTACTGGGCCAACGGCGGCTTTGGCTCCGGCAACGGCGGCTATGGCTCCGGCACCACGATCGGGCGTGCCAACCTGGACGGCACGGGCGCCAACCAGAGCTTCATCACCGGCGCTGAGAACCCCACGGGGGTGGCGGTCGACGGCACACACGTCTACTGGGCCGCCACCCGAGGAATCTGGCGAGCCAACCTCGACGGCACCTGCGTCAACCACACCTTCATCAGCAACGTCGACGCGAGCTATGCCTGGGGGGTGGCGGTCGACGGCACGCACGTCTACTGGGCCGACCGAGGCTACCGCACGATCGGGCGTGCCAACCTCAACGGCACGGGCGTCAACCACAGCTTCATCACCGGCGCGAACAGGCCCACGGGGGTGGCGGTCGACGGCACACACGTCTACTGGGCCAACGGCGGCGGTGGCTCCGGCACCACGATCGGGCGCGCCAACCTCAACGGCACGGGCGTCAACCAGAGCTTCATCACCGGCGTGTTTGACCCCTGGGGGGTGGCGGTCGATGCGCTGCTGCCGCCTGCGCCGGTGATCTCCTCGGCGAGGCTGTCCTCGCCGGCGTTCCGGGCGGCTGCTCGGGGCGCCAGCCTCACCGCCCTCTCCAAGACCGGCACGGATATCCGCTACCGTGACTCCCGGGCCGCGACCACCACGTTCAGCGTGCTCAGGCACACGGTCGGGCACAAGACGGGCTCCCTCTGCTTGGCGGGGGCGCCCCGCAAGAACCAGAAGCCCTGCACGAGGTTCGTGTCGGCGGGCTCGTTCACGCACAAGGACCAAGCCGGCAACATCAAGGTCCACTTCACCGGCAGAGTGCGCGGGCAAAAGCTCAGCCCCGGCAGCTATCGGCTTGCCTTGACGCCGCAGGCCACACCGAAGCGCGGACGCACCGTCACCCTGGACTTCAGCATCATCGGATAGCAGTCGCGGGCCGCGTGCGGACGTGTCTCTACGCGCCGAGCGGGGTGACATTGGTGGGCGGGGTAGCGCCCGTGATGGCGGCGTCGAAGGCCTCCAGGACCTCGTCGTCGTAGCCCGCGAACAGGTGCGCGTAGCGGTCCATCGTGATCGTGATGTGCTTGTGGCCGAGGTGCTCCTGGAAAGAGCGCCAGCCCCGTCGTGAGAACCCCGCCCAAGGCCACGCCGATGATCGGGGTTCACCCCGGAGAAGCCTCAGGCAGCCCGATCGCCTGGTCGGCGCGCGAGCGCGCGGCGGCGACCGACAGCGCGCGGACGTATGCCCGCGCGGCGCCGTCGATGATGTCCGTCGACACTCCCTGCCCGGCGCCGGTGAACCCTTCGATCTCGAGCACGATCGAGACCTCGCCGAGCGCGTCCTGGCCCTCGGTCACGGCGCCGATCGTGAACTCGCTGAGCTTCGCCGCGATACCGGTGGCGACGTTGATCGCCTGAAAGACGGCGTCGATCGGGCCGTCGCCGGTGGAGGCCCCGGTGCGCGGGCCGGAGTCGGGCAGGATGACCGAGACCTTGGCGTGCGGCGGGCGCAGCGAGGAGGCCTCGACCTCGAACCAGTCCAGCGTGAAACCGCCCACGTCCTCGCTGCGCAGCTCGTCGGTGACGAGTGCCTCCAAGTCCATCGCCGTGACCTGCTTCTTGCGGTCGGCGATCTCCTTGAAGCGCTTGAACGCCGTTCTGAGCGCCTGCCCGTCGATCTCAAAGCCCATCTCCTTCAGTGCCTCGCTGAGCGCGTGGCGGCCGGAATGCTTGCCGAGGACGATCGAGTTCGAATTCAGCCCGACCGTCTTCGCGTCCATGATCTCGTAGGTGGTGCGCTCCTTGAGCACGCCGTCCTGGTGGATGCCGGACTCATGCGCGAAGGCGTTGCGCCCCACGATCGCCTTGTTGGGTTGCACGGGGTAGCCGGTCAGGCGCGAGACGAGTCTGCTCGTGCGCGCGATCTCAGTCGTCTCGATCCCCGTCCACAACCCGAGGCTCGGCTCGCGCGTGTGCAGCAGCATGGCGATCTCCTCAAGCGAAGCGTTGCCGGCGCGCTCGCCGAGGCCGTTGATCGCGCACTCCACCTGGCGTGCGCCCGCTTCCACCCCGGCCAACGAGTTAGCGACCGCCATGCCCAGGTCGTCGTGGCAATGGACCGAGACGACGACGTTGCGCAGGTCGGGCACGAGGCGGTACAGCTCCTCGAACATCGCGGCGTACTCGCGCGGCATCGTGTAACCCACGGTGTCGGCCACGTTGATCGTCGTGGCGCCCTCGTCGAGCGCGATCTGAATCACCTCGGCCAAGAACTGCACGTCCGAGCGCGACCCGTCCTCGGTCGAGAACTCGACGTCGTCGGTGTATCCGCGCGCCTGTGCGACGGCCGCGCGCACCTGTCCCTTGACGTCCTCGCGCGTGGTGCGCAGCTTGTGCTTGATGTGGATGTCACTCGTCGCGATAACCATGTGAATGCGCGGGCGCTGAGAGTCGCGCACGGCGTTCCACACGACTTCGATGTCCTGACTGACGGTGCGCGCCAGGGCGCAAATCACCGGCCCTTCGACATCGCGGGCGATCGCCTCGACCGACTCGAAATCGCCGGGCGAGGTGACGGGAAAGCCAGCCTCGATCACGTCGACGCCGAGGCGCGCGAGCTGGTGGGCGATCTCCAGCTTCTCAGTCTTGTTGAGCGAGATCCCCGGCGACTGCTCGCCGTCTCGCAGCGTCGTGTCGAAGATCAGTATGCGGTCGGACTCGCTGCGTCCTCGTGAGGTGCCGCCGGCCGAAGTGCCCATGTCGTCGTGCTCCTTCTCTCGCTGTGTCGTTCCTCTCTGCTGGGTATGCGGCTACGCGGCCGCCACGCGCTATTCCCCCCGAGGGGGGAGCAGGAGAAGCGAGAGAAGCGAGTGCTGCAACGACATCTGCGGCGGAGGCTAGCACCGGCCGCCGCACCCGCCCGCCTTCGCGTTTCCGAGCGGCGGGAGTAGGCGACCCAACCTATCGGCGGTGGGCATCCGGCTGATCCAGCGGCCGTGGCGGTGGAGTCAGGACGAGTTCTTCGCCGCAGCGGGGGCAACGGCCGTCGGCTGGCCATTGGTCCGGATCGGTGTAGCTCGTCGCACACCGCTGACAGATCGCGCACGGGAAGCGCGGCCGCTGAATCTCGTGTCCGGTTGGTTGTCGGGATCGACGCGAACGAAACATCTCGTCCTTTGGTTCGCGGCCCCTGTCGCCCTCCCTTGCTGACCCCAACCTCCGTGGAGGCGAGCAGGATCATGCGGTGTGGAGCGGATTACCAGAACTCCGTCGTTCGTAAACGCCGACCCACGAACCGATACACGCAAAAACTGTTCGATGGGGAGGCTTGCTGAGCGATTGCACCTGTGTGGCGGGCGACTACCCGATGAACGCCGAGATCGCGCGCTCCATCACCGGCGCTTCTCGCGTCCACATCGCCGGCGTGGCGGCGGCGACGATGACGGTGGCGCGGCCGCGGCCTGCGACCAGACAGGCGATCTCCCGATAGGAGCGGGCCGACGTGCGGTACTGGTCGATAACGCACGAGCCCGGACCGGACCGGAAACGCAGGCCGCGGGCGGCGGCGAGCGTACGTACGTCGCGCGACCCCTCCCCGGCATTGTGGTGGACTCGGAAGCTCGGCCAGTTGGCCGGCGTCTCGGCTCCCTGGCGCGGGGTCGCGTTGAGATACGCGACGATCGCGCGGTCCGGGCCGCGCAGGGCGAACGAGGCGGTGCCGGCATCGGTGCGCACGGGCCGCCAGCCGGGAGGCTGGGCCAGCGCTGCGCCGGAGCGTAGGTGGGCCACCCGCCACGCCGGGGCGGCCGGCCCGGGGCGCAGCCAGGCGAAGGGCGCAGCGCTCGCCGGTGCGGAGCCAGCGGTTGCTGAGACGCCGGCGGTATTTCGGCCTCCGCACCCGGCCAACGCGACGACGACGGCGACCCCGAGCACGGCCGCCTGCTGCGTGGAATGTCGGCCTCGCCGGTTCATGCCTCGGGCTGTAGGGACGCCCGAAGCAGCGCCGACCTTCCCGGCCCGGCGATTTTTTCGCGCCGGGAAGGTCTCGCCCCCGGCGGACGTCTTCATTGCCACGGGTCGTCCGCCTTGGGCCAAGCAGCGGGACGACGAAGCCCAACCGAGGATCCACCATGTCCCGATTCGCCCACGCCCGCCTCGGCGGGTGGTTGATTCCCCCAGTCCTGATTTCCGCCGCCGCCCTGCTCGTCGCGGGCTGCGGCGGCGGCACCAAGCACGCAAGCGCTGGAAGCGCCACCGCAGCTTCGCCTCCAGCGGCGAAGCCGGTCGGTGCCCCGGGCGCCACCGTACGGTTCCTCACCCCGCGAACCGGGTCGACGGTGACGGGTTCGACCGTCCGCGTCCGGGTGCACGTCAGCGGGTTCACCCTGGACCGCGGGGACGTCGGGAAGCCGGCCCGCCAGGGGTTCGGCCACCTGCACTTCTCGCTGGACGGCGGCCGCTACGACACGCCCCACTACTCGGGCGCCAACGGCACCCAGGCCGCGAAGCTGGGCGTCCAGGGCAAGTACTCCCCCTCGGTGACACCGACCATCACCTACCGCCACGTCCGGCCCGGCCGGCACACGCTCGTCGTGTATCTCGCCAACAACGACCACAGCCTCACCGGCGTCACCGCCAGGACCACGTTCACGGTTCGCAAGCCGCCCCCGGCGCCCCAACCCGTGGCGACGACGTCCGCCCCGACCAACACCCAGGCGATGCCACCCACGAACACGCAAGCGGCTCCGAGCTCGACCCCGGCGCCGCAGTCCACCCCGAAGCCCACACCCACACCCATGCCGTCCGGCGGCGGCGGTGGCGGCTCCGGGATCCCGCAGGGCGGCGGCGGCGACGGCGACGCCGACAACAGCGGCGGCCCCGACGACGGGGACGGCAACCAGTAGCCCGTCGACGTCCGGGGCCGGTGCGCGGAGCGCCGGCCCCTGAGGCTGGTCTACAGCCGAAGGGCGAGCGCCCCGGCGGCGAGCAGCGGCACGGCCAGCGACAGTGCTCGCAGCGCGCCGTCGAGCGGCGCGGCCAGTGTCGCGGCGGAGAGCTCGGTGACCCGCCCGTCGGTCATCCGCTGATGGCCCTCGACGGCCGTCGTGCGTCGCCGCAGCTCTCGGACCGGTGTGCTCAGCCGCCGCTGGGCAACGCTCAGCGCCCAGCAGGCGGCGGCGACGAGCACCCCGGCCGCGTCGACGGACAGCGCGTTGACCCAATGGCCGGTCAGCGCGGGAAAGGCTCCCCAGGCCGCCGCGAACCACCGGTCGCTGTGGAACCGTCCTCCAAAGAGCTCCAGGTTGTAGGCGACGACGAGGAAGCTGCCGGCGGCCACGAACGGCAGCAGCGTCACCGAGACCGTGACGACGCCGGCGAGGCCGAGCCCGATCGCGCCGAGGAGACCCACCACGGCTACGGCCACCAACGCCCGTTCCGAGATGTGAGTCCCGAGCGGCCTGCCGTGCAGCTCGTCGAGTGCGTGCGCAGAGATGCCCACCGCCAGGAAGAACGCGGCGAGAGCGGCGATCAGCCGGTCGACGTGGACCACGGGAGCCGCCGCGGCGCCCAGGGCGACGTAGCTCAGGTGCCACGCCGTATACGGCGGGTGCAGCAGCGTGATCAGGTCACGCCAGCGCCCACGCCGCAGCGCGTAGAAGGCGGGCCGGTCAAGCTCCGGTTGGATCGCCATCGCGCGTCCCGGACATGACCACGCCTGCTCCGAAGCTCATGTGACGGACCTCCACCGAGCGCACCCCCGCGTCCTCCCACAACCGGCGCTGTCGGACCGGCGGACAGTCGGTGTTGAGGGCCTCGATGCTCGGCCCGAGGAAGCGCCCGACGGCGTACCAGTCGCGAGACACGAGCCTGCCCAGGGCGGGCAGCCCGACTCTCGTGTAGCCCCGCCACAGTCCTCGCGCCAGCGCTCGAGCGGGGACTCCGAACTCCAACGACGCCAGCCGGCCCCCCGGCTTGAGCACACGCGCCAGTTCTCGCACGGTCGCGCCGGGATCGTCGACGTAGCGAAGCAGGTAGGTGAACGTCACGTGGTCGAACTCGCCATCGGCGAACGGGAGCCGCTCGGCGTATCCCTCGCTGAACGTGATCCTGCCGGCCAGCGACGGCGTCCCGGCCGTGACCTTCCGCGCACGCGCGAGCATCTGTCGACTCTGGTCCACTCCGACAACCTGACACCCGCTTGCCCGTACGAGCGCCCGAGCGACCATCCCGGTGCCGGTCGCCACGTCGAGGACGCGTTGGTTGCGCTCGGCTCCGACAGCGT
>JAWVFS010000239.1:0-7124 GCA_033855795.1 Solirubrobacteraceae bacterium
CGACACGTCGTTCGAGGCGCTGTTGGCGACCGCGAGGTCCGGCTTGCCATCGCCATTCAGGTCGCCGATCGCGACGGAACTGGAGCCCGGCTCGGCGGCGAAGTTGGTCGCCCCCCCGAACGACCCCGAGCCCGTACCGAGCAGCACGGACACGCCTGCCCCGTTGGCGACTGCGAAGTCCCGCTTGCCGTCACCGTTCAGGTCGCCGATCGCGACCGAGCCGGCGCCGCCGCCGGTGCGGTAGTTGACGGCGCTAGCGAAATTGAGTGCCGCGAAGGCGCGCCCCGGCCCGAACAGTACCGTTGCGATAGCCGCCGTCAGGACGAGCGCAGCAAACCAGCGGCGCAGTCGTCCGCGGAGCGATCCCTTCGGCCGGGTAGAGCAAGCACGTCCCGTAAGTGAGAGGCTAGGCCCAATCGAGCTCATTTGCGAGGGTTGTGGGTTAGCCCGGACTCGGCCACAACCTGCGACATCGCCCGCGCAGTATCCCGCCGCAACCGTCGCCCGGTCCAGCCCGGAATTCAGGCACTGAACGTGATCCAGTGCCCGTATCCGCAGGCATCCGCGCACATCCACGGGCATCCGCGACCGGGCCACACGCTCGGGTCAGGGACAGAATCCCTGCTCAGGGCGAGATTCGAGCCCGCCTGGCTCCTCGCTTCACACGCGAGAGGTCGCTGGTTCGAAACCAGCCGCGCCCATGCCGGAGCCGGAGCGCGGCAATCCCTGTCGTCGACTGGTTTGCCGCCCCCCAAATCCCGCGCTCCCGCCTCCCCGACGGTTGTTTCTCGCCAGGCGCCGGTTGGCCTGCTACCGTCTCGCGCCGCACGCCGAGTCTTCGTCGAACGACGAGGAGCGGGGGAACCAAATAGTGGGGCGAATCTCGCGGTGTTCCGCGAGAGGCGCCGGCCCAAGCCGGTGGCAGCCCGTCAGCTAACTCCGTAGGCGAGCACGGGACGTCGAGGTAACAAGACGCCGCGCGATCCGGCGCGGCTGGGCCATGGTCCGAGACCACGGGAACACGCCATCCTTCTCGCGCACCCCGACCGCCCCTGCGGTGATCCTCACGGCGGCCGCCATCGTGGTTGCGCTGGTCATCGCCCTCCATGCGGCGCCGTCCGTTCGAGCCGCCACCGGCGTCGCGTCAGGACGGGCCCCGGCGAGCCAGCCGGGGCCGGCGGCCACGGGTGCAACGAAGCGGCCGAGCGCGCTTACGCGCTGCCTGCGTAGCGCGCGCAAGGCAAAGACCCAACGGGGCCGCGCCGCGGGGCGCCGCGCCTGCCTGCGCGCGGCCGCCCGGGCGAAGCGGCCGAGTGCCCTTACCCGCTGCCTGCGTCGCGCGCGCAAGGCAAAGACCCGACGGCGCCGCGCCGCACAGCGCCGCGCCTGCCTGCGCGCGGCCGCCCGGCCGAAGCGGCCGAGACCTCTGTCACCTCCGCCAACTCCTTCCTTGCACCCCGAGCTCTTCGGCGTTGTCGCGGGCGGTGGGTTCCACAACGAGGACCCGGCGACGCTCGGCCGAGATCTCGACGCCTTCCAGCAACTTCACGCCAGATGGCTGCGAGTGGATGTCAACTGGGCGATGATCCAGGCCGGCGGCCCGGGCAGTTACAACTGGGAGCCCATTGACCGGATCGTGCAGGGAGCAACCGCGCGCAGCATCAACGTTCTGGCCAGCATCGACTTCACGCCAGCCTGGGCGCGACCGGCCGGAACGGACGCGACGTACGGGCCGGACCCCACGCAGTACGCCGAGTTCGCGGCGGCAGCCACCCGACGCTACGCCGCGATGGGCGTGCACAGCTACGAGGTATGGAACGAGCCCAACAACAGCGGCGCCTGGACGCCCAAGCCCAACCCGGCCGCATACACGCAGGTGCTGAGGGCCGCCTACCCAGCCATCAAGGGCGCCGATCCCCAGGCCACCGTGCTCACCGGCGGCACCGGCCCCGCGCCAAACGACGGAACCCAGATTCCACCACTCGACTTCCTCAACGCCATTTACGCCAACGGCGGTGGCGGCTCCTTCGACGCCGTCTCCCACCATCCCTACACCTTCCCAGCCTACCCCGGCGAAACTCAGAACTGGAGTCCCTGGTATCAGATGTACGGCACCTCCCCCAGCCTGCGCAGCCTGATGATCGCCCATGGCGACGGCGCCAAAAAGATCTGGGCCACCGAGTTCGGCGCGCCGACCAACGGCCCTGGCGGCAGCTACATCAGCGAGGCCGTGCAGGCAAGCATGGTCACCAGGGCGATCTCAGAATGGCGCACCTACCCCTGGGCGGGCCCGCTGTTCTTCTTCCAGGGTCGCGATCTGTACCCCAACGCCGACTCACGCGAGAACTTCTTCGGGCTTCTGCGCTACGACTTCTCCCCCAAGCCCGCGTACGCGGCCTATCAGGCGGCGGTCTCCGGCGGCTAAGTCGGGCGCCGCCTCCAGGCCGGCAATATGGGCACTGAAACCCCATCCAGTGCCCGTATCCGCAGCCATCCGCGCACATCCACGGGCATCCGCGACCAGGCCACACGCCCGCGTCAGGGACAGAATCCCTGCTCAGGGCGAGATTCGCGCCCGCTGGGCGTCTTGCTTCACACGCGAGAGGTCGCTGGTTCGAAACCAGCCGCGCCCATCCACACCGGCCTACTCCCGCAGCCCCACGGCTTCGAGGGCCTCGGCGTGGTCGAGGTACGCGTGCACGCGGATCACCATTCCGTCTTTCATCTCGGAGACTTGTGCGAGCTTCCCCGTGAATGGGACGCCGCTGCCCTGACCACGCGTAGGGAGCTCTGCAAGCAGGACGATGCGGTCGCCTAGATCGAGGAGTTCTGCCGGCTCCACACGGAGATCGGCGAAAGCCTCGTCCCAGGCCGACATGTAACTGAGGAACCCAGCCGGTCCCCGATAGCAGGGCTCGAAGAACCCGGCCTCGACGAACTCATGCGGCGGATAGGTCTCGAAATCGGGGGAGCCAGGGCCTACGGCCGCGTCGAGGTCGCGGCGGTTGAATGCCTCCATCCCAAGCCGAACGACTCGCCAGATGACGGCCTGCCGAATGCGCGATCTCGGCGGCAACTTTGCGATGAGGCGACCATTGGCAGCGGCCAACCGAGGGAAGCGCAGGGCGAGCCGCTGGTCGAGCGTTCGGCGCGACTGCTCACGTACCTTGAGCGGCTTGCGCACGATCTCGGCTTGTGTCCGCATCGTCCCGCGAGTGTCCTACTCCCGCAGCCCCACGGCTTCGAGGGCGTCAGCTTCGTCGTAGTACATCCTGGCCCGCACGATCTTGTCGTGGCGGACAGTCCAGAGCTGGAAGATCCGCAGCTCGGTGTCAGCCCCGCTGCCCTTGCCACGCCCGTGATGGCGCGTCCGAGCCAGGACATGCTCATCGAAATCGACCAACTCCTCGACCTCGACGCGGTAGTTGTCCCACGCGCCGGTCCAGCTCGCCAACGCCTGCGCCACGCCCTCGTGTCCGAAATAGGTCCCGGCACCTGGCTCTCCCGCTGGCTGCGAAAACTCGATCTCGGAATCGAGGTACGAGAGGCTCAGCTCGAACTCGCCTCGCGCATATGCGTCGTACATCCGCCGCACCACCTCCACGTTCTCCTGCGACACGGCTACTCCCGCAGCCCCACGGCTTCGAGGGCCTCGGGCTTGGTGGTGTAGACACGGCCGGCCGCGATCTTGCCATCACGGATCGCAAACACGTTCCAGGTAACCCGATCGACCGGTATCCCGCTTGTCCGACCAACGGCGCTCAGATGTACCTCGACAAGAGCCTGCTCCCCGAGGTCTCGGATCGTCGCGGGATCGGCGACAACGGTCTCCCATGTCTCGTTTTGAATCTCGATGAACTCACGAACACCCGCGTGACCGCGATACACCGCACCTTCCATAAGCCCGCCACCGATGAATGCCGGTCGCCACTCGGCCGCCGGTGCCCAGAGCTCGACCACCGCGTCAGCATCCCCGTTGTTGAAGCCATCGAATACCCGGCGCACGACCTCCACGTTCTCCGAGGCCACCGCTACTCCGCCCGGCCCACGGCTTCGAGGGCCTCTGCCCGGGTGCTGTACGTCCACGCTTCTCGGGCCTTGCCGTCCCGAAGGTGCCAGACGTGGTAGAGGGTCGCTTCAATCCGCGCATCGCTCGCTCGCATACGCGCGCTATTCCTGACGGTCACGACGACGTACTCGCCAACCGGAGCGAAATCCTCCGGAACAAGGCTGAACTCGGTGTAGGTGTCGTCCAGGTCCGCCCACAACTGCGGCAGATCTTCGACCCCGTACAGCGAACGCCCTGGCCACTCAGGGCGCTGGTGCCACACGAAGCTCTCATCGAGGCCATCCAGCAGGTTCTCCACGCTCCGCTCGGCGTACCCCACTTCGTAGGCGCGGCGAACTGCCGCTACGTTCTCCTCCGACATCGCCGCCCAGTATCTCGCCGCCCGCCTACTTCCGCAGCCCTGCGGCTTCGAGGGCTGCCTCACGGGTTACGCAGACGACCCAGCTCATGACGGTCCCAGCCCGAGCCTCAGCGCCGACAGTGCAGTTGGCCGCGCTGGAGTCCATTGTTCGAGGTGTCCTGATTGAAGTGCAGCCGCAGCGTCCCGGCACCGCTGACGTGCCTAAGGCCGCCGGTCCCCAGCGCGGGGATTACCGAGAAGGTGCCGGCTCCCCTGCTTCCGCGAATCACGAGGCTCATGGTCCACGTCATGGTGCCCGTGCCGCATCCCCTGACACGCCCCGTGAACGTCTCTATGCCCTGTACGTAGATCGTGCCGGACGCGATTAGGATTCCATTCTGCCAGCGAGAGGATCCGGCCCAGTCGCCGGTGTAGCGAGAATGGCCGGTGTTGACGACGCGGCAGCCCGGCGGTGGCGCTTGGGCGCGGCACCCCGGCACGATGTATGTGGTGTCGTCGGGTCCGTCAACCCAATGGCCTGTCAAGGTCACCGTCTTGGTCAAACCGACGGCCCCGGCCACTGCCGGCAGCAGCCCTCCCGCGCACAAGACAAGGATGACGACCGCCCACAGCCCACGCCGCGCCCATCCCGCGTCGCTCTTCAACATCTCTCCTCCAATCCATCGTTGGCATCCATGCCGCTGGCCGGCATATCGCCCGCCCAGTATCCCGCCGCAACCGTCGCCCGGTCCAGCCCGGGATTTAGGCACTGAACCGCATCCAGTGCCCGTATCCGCACCCATCCGCGCACATCCACGGGCATCGGCGACAGGGCCACACGCCCGGCGCAGGGACAGAATCCCTGCTCAGGGCTAGATTCGCGCCCGCTGGCCGCCTCGCTTCCGGGGCGGCGGCTGGTCCGGCGACATCGCCCTCCGAGCGTCGCGAGCACACTGGTCCCGAAACTTGACCTTCATGCGTGTCGCGGCGTAGGGTCGCCAGGTCAGAGACAGCGGCCCGGACCTGATCGTCGAGCGATCACGATCCGAGCGTCCAAGAGCCGGGGCCCCGGGGCCAGGAACGGCGAACAGGAGGTCACCAATGCGTCCCGATTCTTGGTCCCAAGCTTCCTCACGAAGGGTTGCGAGCGCGGTCGTGGGTTGCCTGTTGTGCCTGGCCGCCCCCCCTGCGGCGACGGCGACTACAGAGGCGCAAAAGCTTGACGCCGCACTCACACTGGGACGCCGGTCTACCGGCGCTCCCGCGGCCACCGGGGCCGTGACGCGCTGCGGGCGGCTCGTGTGGTCGGGTGCGAGCGGGGTGATGGACCTGACCTCGGGGCGTCAGGCAACTTCGAGCACCCGGTTCGTACCGGGCAGCACCACGAAGACGGTCGTCGCAGCGCTCGTGCTCGACCTGGTTCAGCGCGGGAAGCTGTCGCTGAGCATTCCGCTCTCGCGCTTCTACCCGCGGCTCCCCAGTGCGCGGCGGATAACCGTGCGAATGCTGCTCAACCACACGAGCGGCCTGAACGAGTACTTCGACGATCCGCGGATCAACGAGATCATCGCCGACCACCCCGATCACCATTGGACGCGCGACGAGGTCCTCCGCGCGATAACCAAGACGCAGTTCACGCCGGGGACGCGCTACCTGTACACCAACTCGAACTACGTCGTCCTGGGAGGGGTGATCGAGAAGGTCACCCGAGGAACCATCGAGCACGCGTTCCGCACGCGCATCGGAGATCCGCTCCGCCTCGCGACGTCGACCTTCGACTATCGCCCGGGGCGCTCCGGCCTGTTCGCTCACCCGTACCTCCCCACGCCAGGTGGGCCCCACGATGGATTCGCCCCCGGCGTCGGCGTACCCGCGGACTATTGGGGGCCAGTGTGGACGGACGGCGGCCTCGCATCGACCGCACCGGATCTCGCGCGCTTCGGTGACGCCCTGTTCGGAGGGAGGCTCCTGCGCCCGAGCACCGTGAGGACGATGACGCGGCTGAGCCGCGGACACGGCCTGGGAATCGACCCGTTGCGTTTCGCGGGTCGCACGTGGCTGGGCCATAGTGGCGGCTACGGCGGCTACGGGAGCCAGGTCTGGCACGACGCGACGCGCGGCATCACGATCGCGGTCATGACGAACAGCGTCGAGGCGTCCTCGGCTACCACTTGGAGAGCACTCGTCGCGGCGTATGACCGCGCCGCGCCAGGTCGCCGCCCGTGCCGCGCCGGAACCTGAGGCCGAGGCTGCGAGATCTCAGCCGCCCATCGATCCCGCGTCATCCTTCCGCAAGGACCGCGGAATCCCGTCGCAACCGTCGGCTGACCCAGCTCTGGGATTTGGGCACTGAACCGGATCCAGTGCCCGCATCCACACCCATCCGCGCACATCCACGGGCATCCGCGACCAGGCCACACGCCCAAGTCAGGGACAGAATCCCTGCTCAGGACGAGATTCCCGCCCGCCGGGCTCCTCGCTTCACGCGCGAGAGGTCGCTGGTTCGAAACCAGCCGCGCCCATGATCGGAACGCTCCCCTCGTTGGGCTTTATGCGGATCCGACCACTCGCTACGCCTGCTCCCGCAGCCCCACGGCTTCGAGGGCGTCGCGTTGGTCGGCGAAGGCGCGCCACCGAACAACCTTCCCGTCACGAAGCGTGTAAATCTCGGCGTGTCGTGCCGAGACTTCTAGTCCGCTGCCTTTGAGCCGGCCG
>JAWVFS010000240.1:0-5816 GCA_033855795.1 Solirubrobacteraceae bacterium
CCGGCGCGTGGCGCCACCGGTCCCCGTCCCCGCCTGATCCCCGCCGTCAGGCGTCGCGCTCGAGCAGGGCCACGCACTCGATGTGCGGCGTCTGGGGGAACATGTCCACCGGGCGCACGCGGCGCAGCGCCCAGCCCGCTTCGACGAGCTGGGCCGCATTCGGCGCCAGGGTCGTCGGGTTGCAGGACACGTACACCAGCCGCCGCGGCCCGGCCTCGATGATCCGCCGTACGACCTTCTTCGACAGCCCCGCGCGCGGCGGATCCACCACCAGGACGTCGGGGCGCCCGGCGCGCTCGACCAGCTCCCGCAGCGCGAGCCGCACGTCGCCGGCGAAGAACTGGGCGTGCTCGACATCGTTGCGCTGCGCATTCTCGATCGCGTCGGCCACCGCCGCCTCGACCACCTCCAGTCCCCACAGCTCGCCCGCTCGCGGCGCCAGCGTCAGACCGACCGTGCCGATGCCGCAGTAGAGGTCGAACACCTTCTCCCAGCCGCGCAGTCCGGCGTACTCCGCGGCGATCGTGTACAGGCGCTCGGCCATCTCGGTGTTGGTCTGGAAGAAGGCCTCGGGGGAGATCTTCAGGCGCAGGTTGCCGAGCTCCTCCTCCAAGTCCGCCGAACCCGCGAGCACCCGCGTGTCGCCGCCGGCCGTCGTCTCGCCCAGCGCGTCGGCCTGCGTCCACAGCAGCCCGTCGCAGTCCACCGCGCCGGCCAGGGCCTCGGCGCGCAGCGTGCCCGGGGAGGTGACGAGGCGGACCTGGAGCTGGCCGGTGCGCCGGCCCTCGCGCACGACGAGATTGCGGAGCAGGCCCTCGTGGGTGCGGCGGTCCCAGGCGGACAGGCTCTCGGCGCGGCACCAGGCAAGCACCTGCTCGCGCACCGCGTTGCCCCGTTCCGAGGCGAGGAGGCAGTCGTCGACCGGCTCTATGCGGTCGAAGCGGCCGGGCGCGTGGAAGCCGCACACCAGCTCGCCCTGGGCGTCGGTCCCGAACGAGTACTCGAGCTTGTTGCGGTAGCGCCACTGCTCGACGGCCGGCTCGATCGGCTCGAGCGCGAAGCCATCCAGGCGGCCGATCCGACGCAGCGCATCGTCCACCTGTGACGCCTTCGTCTCGAGCTGGCGCTCGTAGGGCAGAACCTGCCAGGGCGCGCCCGGATGGTGCGCGCGCGGCTCGACCCGGTCGGGGCTCGGCTCGAGCAGCTCCACCGCATGTCCCTCCGCGTACTGGCGCTTGGACTTGGTGACGACCGCTCGCACACGATCGCCGGGAACCGCGTCGCGCACGAACACGACGTACCCGTCCGTGCGGGCAACGCCGGCGCCGCCGTACGCGAGCGAATCGATCCGGAGCTCGAGCTCGGCGCCGCGCCGCGGGCGTGTCGTCGTGGGGGTGGAGGACTCCATTGCCCATCTAGGATCGCAGCCCCATGAACCTCGACTCGTACCGCGCCGCGGCGGAGACCTTCGTCGCCGACCACACGCGGGAGTACTACCGCCACTTCGCCGGCCTTCAAGACGAGCTGGGGATCGAGGCCGTCTACGCCCGCCACGAGACGCTGTTCACGCGCGCGGCGGTGGAGGAGCTGCGCTCCGCCGTCGGGGACGGGCCGGCCGGCGGGGACGAGGCGCGACGGCGGCGATACCTGCTCGACTTCGCCGTGGACGGGCTGCTCGGCCGCGCAACGCGGACCCAGGAGGCCGAGCTGGCAAGGCGCGAGGCAGAGCTGTCGCTGGAGGTCGAGGGCAAGCGCGTCGGGTTTCGCGAGTCCGCGATCGAGCAGGCGAACGAGCCGGACGGCGACCGGCGGGAGCGGATCGAGACCGCGCGGTTGGCCGCGATCGAGGAACACCTCAACCCGCTGCACGCGGAGACCCTCGAGATCCAGCACGCACTATCCCGCGAGCTGGGCTGGCCCTCCTACGGGGAGATGTGCACCGAGTGCAAGGGCATCGACCTCGCCGCGCTCGCGCGCGAGACCGCGGCCTTCTCCGCCGCCACCGAGGCCGCGTACCCCGGCGTCGTCGACGAGCCGCTCCGACGTGCCGTGGGCGTCGGCCTGAGCGCGGCGCGCCGGGCCGACCTGCCGCGGTTCTTTCGCTGCGCGGAGGCCGACGCGCGCTTCCCGGCGGCCTCGCTCGTGCCCGCATTGCGCGACACGCTCGCCGGGCTGGGAATTGCGCTCGACGCCCAGGCCAACGTCCTCCTCGACATCGAACGCCGGCCGAAGAAGTCGCCGCGCGCCTTCTGTGCCCCGGTGCGCGTGCCGCAGGAGGTCCATCTGGTGGTTCCCCCGATGGGCGGCCGCGACGACTACGTGGCGCTGTTCCACGAGGCCGGCCATGCCGAGCACTACGCGCACGCCGACGCCGGGCTCGCGTTCGAGTTCCGCGCGCTCGGCGACAATTCGGTCACGGAGGGCTTCGCCTTCCTCTTCGACCACCTCGTCGAGGACCCGGAGTGGCTTCGCCGCCACCTCGGGGGCGAGCCGGACCCGGAGCTGGCCGCCCATGTGCGCGCGGTGCGGTTGCTCTTCGTGCGCCGCTATGCGGCCAAGCTCGGATACGAGCTGCAGCTGCACGGCGCCGCACGGGCGCCGCGCGAGCTGGCCGAGGAGTATGCGGCGCGGCTCTCGGCGGCCGTCGGGGTGCCGTGGCCCTCCGCCACCTACCTGGCGGACGTCGACCCGGGCTTCTACGCAGCCGCGTACCTGCGAGCGTGGGCGCTCGAGACCCACCTGCGCGCGACGCTTCGCGCGCGCTTCGGGCCGGCGTGGTTCGCCGAGCCCGAGGCCGGGCTCTTCCTGCGCGAGCTGTGGCGTGAGGGCCAGCGCCTCGATGCCGTGGAGCTGCTGGCCGAGGTGACCGGCTCGCCCTCGAGCCGGCTCGACTTCGGGGCGATGGTCGCCGACCTCGAGCTCGAGGCTACGCCAGCGCCTTCTCGATCGCCGTGAGCACCGACTTGCGGTTCGCGTTGCGTCGCTCGTAGTCCCGCACCTTGCGCAGCTCCGCCGGAGACAGATCGGCCAGGCGGTCGGCGACCTGCGCCGCGCTGAGGTCGTCGTAGCCCAGGATCGGGAACGACGGCGGCAGGCCAGCCGCGCGGCGGCCGCGGTCGACCTCGCGCAGCACGCGGTCCACGCTCGGCTGGCGTCGCGCGCGGGTCGCGCCCTTGCGCGCCTGCGTGCGCGCGTCACCCGTCGCGTCCTCGAGCTGCTCGCGGCTGCGACCGAGCAGCTGCTCGAGGTCCTTCATGAGGTCGTCGGTCTGGCGCCGGCCGCGCCGGACGAGGTCGGACACCATGTCGTTGGCGTCGTCGCGGGTGACGCGGCCGCGGCGCACGGCGTCGTCGAGCACCTCCTGGATGCGGTCGCGCGAGACCATCATCAGGTTGAGCTGGCTGACCGAGCTGGCCAGCGCATCGCGGAAGGCCTTCAGGTTCGCCCGCACGACGTCCTCGGGCGAACCGCTCGCGCCGGCGCGCGTGGCCGCGCCGCGCTTCGCCGCGGCGCTGCGCTTCGCCGCGGCGCTGCGTTTCGTTGCCGCGCCGCGCTTCGCCGCCGCGCCGCGCTTTGCCGCCGCGCTGCGCTTTGCCGCCGCGCCGGTGCCCGAACGCTTCGTGCCGGCCGTGCTCTTGCGGCCGGCGCCCTTACGCGCCGAGGCGGCTTTGCCGGTGCTCTTGCGGCGAGTGGTGGACTTGGGCTGCGGCATGACGTCTCCTCCGGTTTGGTCGCGGGACCTACCCTACCCCCGAACCGCGCCGGTTCCCACTGGACGACGATTAGCCGCTGACAAGGAACTCGAGCAGCGCCTTCTGCGCGTGGCGGCGGTTCTCCGCCTGGTCCCAGATGCGCTGGCGCTCGCCGTAGAGCAGCTCGGCCGTGATCTCCTCCCCGGGGTGGGCCGGCAGGCAGTGGAGGGCGATCGCGCCCGGCGCGGCGCGGTCGAGCAGCGCGTCGTCGAGGCGGTAGGGGGCGAATGCCACCCGGCGGTGGTCCGCGCTTGCCTCGTCGCCCATGCTCACCCATACGTCGGCGTACACCGCCTGCGCTCCGGCGACCGCCTCGACGGGGTCGTCGGTCAGCACCGCGCCGGCCACGGGCTCGAGCTGGTAGCCCGGCGGCGCGGCCACGCGCACCTCGACGCCGGCGAGCGCGCCCAGCACGGCGAGCGAGCGCGCGACGTTGTTGCCATCGCCGACGTAGGCCAGCACGAGACCGTCGAGCTCGCCGAATGTCTCGCGCAGCGTGAGCAGGTCGGCCAGCGCCTGGCAGGGATGGTGGCCGGCCGTGAGCATGTTGAAGACCGGCACCGAGGCGTGCTGGGCGAGCTCCTCCAGGATCGTGTCGGGCCCGGTCCGCAGGCCAATCGCGTCCACGTGGCGCGAGAGCACGAGCGCTGTGTCGCGCGGGGACTCGCCGCGCGCAAGCTGCAGCTCCTCGACGCGGAGCACGACAGCGTCCCCGTCCAGCTCGCGTATCCCGACCTCGAACGTCACCCGCGTGCGCGTGGAGGGCTTCTCGAACACCAGCGCGACGTGGCGTCCGGCCAGCGCACTCGAGGCGCGCGGCTCGGCCTTGAGCTCCAGCCCGCGGTCGAGGAGCGCGTGAAGCTCGTCGGCGCTCAACTCTGCCCCGGTGAGGAAGTGCCTCGGCAAGCCGGAGAGTGTAGACACCGGAAAGCGGGAAGATTCAGCACGGAGCCGGCGTCTGATCACCGAAGGCCCCGTCAAACGGATCCAACCAGGAGGTCTCGCAACCCCATGAAACGTCTCTATTCCGTGGCGGCCTGCCTCGCACTCGGCGGCGCGCTCGTCGCCGGCTGCGGCAGCAGCAGCAGCTCAAGCTCGAACAGCAGCGCCAACAGCACTCCGGCCGCGGCTCCGGCCACGAGCACGCCCGCGGCAGCACCGGCCGCCGGCGCCACCGTCGCGGTCTCCATGAAGAACATCCAGTTCGCCCCCAAGTCGGTGACCGCCAAGGTGGGCCAGACGGTCAAGTGGACGAACGACGACTCGGTGGACCACAACGTGACCGCCACCTCGGGCGAGACGTTCAAGTCCAGCACCTTCGGGCAGGGTGCGACCTACTCGCACAAGCTCACCAAGGCCGGGACGATCAAGTACGTCTGCACCATCCACCCGGGGATGGAGGGCACGATCGTCGTCACGAAGTAGCGGGTCGTGCGCGTGCCCGCGGCTGCACGTCAGCCGCGGGCACGCAGCCCGAAGCCGCGCACCAGCAGCAGCGCCCGCTCGCCGAGCGTCCGCCTTCCGGGCAGCAGCCCGAGCTGCACCGCCGCGCCATAGAGATCGAAGAAGCCGCGGACGCGCAGGAGGCGTCCGTCCTCGATGTGGCAGTAGAAGACGCCATGGGCGGTGATCGAGCGCCCCGTGGCCGGGAGCCCCGCGAAGGGCCGGCGGTGGGTCCCGAGCACGCGGCAGGGCACCGCCAGGTACTCACCATCGGTCAGGCGCGCGCCGGTGCCCTCGAGCCGCACGTCCGGGAAGGCCTCCCACAGGCGATGGGCGTGCTCGCCGATCGACGCCGCGCCGCGGAGCGGCAGATCGGTCAGCGGATCCTCGTAGTGGACCTGGGGCGCGCACAGCGGGCCGAACGCTCCGGGGTCGCGCCCCGACCACGCGCGCTCCCACTCGTCGATCAGCTCGTCGTGGTCCACCGCCGCTAGCTGAGATCCGGCAGGCCCTCGTCGGGCGTCGACGCCTCGGCGTACAGCCGGCGCGGGATGCGCCCGGCGGCGCGCGCGAGCCGGCCGGCCTCCACCGCTCCGCGGATGGCGCGGGCCATCGCGACCG
>JAWVFS010000241.1:0-2831 GCA_033855795.1 Solirubrobacteraceae bacterium
TGTACCACCGCGAGGATGCCCAGGAGGACTTTCTCGTGCTCAGCGGCGAGGCCCGCGCGATCGTCGAGGACGAGGAGCGCCCGCTGCGGGCCGGCGACCTCCTGCATGCACCGCCGGGTACCGCGCACGTGCTCGTGGGCGCCGGTGACGGGCCGTGCGCGATCCTGATGGTCGGTACCCGCAAGCGGCCGGAGACGCTTCTCTACCCGGTCAGCGAGGTCGCCGGGCGGTTCGGCGCCTCGGTCGACCGCGAGACCGACGACGAGGCCGCCGCCTATGCCGGCACGCCCCCGCCGGAGCCCGGGCCGGTCGGAATGCCCTGGTAGGCGCGTAAGCCGGCGCCGCGACGAGGTCCGAGCACCCCTATGCTGGGCCGGTGGAGGTCGCGCACCTGAGCGAGCTCGAGTCGTTCGTGACCAAGGACGGCTCGACGATCCGCGAGCTGGCCGGTCCGGCGTGGACTGCCGTGCGCAACCAGAGCCTGGCGGAGGCCTCGGTGCCGCCCGGCGGCGAGACCGACGAGCACTATCACGTCAACGCCGAGGAGCTCTACTACTTCGTCGCCGGGGCCGGGCGCCTGCGCCTGGGGGAGGATGAGCAGGACGTGGCGGCCGGCGACTGCATCGTGATCCCGCCGGGGCTCAGGCACAAGCTGTGGAACCCGGGCGGCGAGCCGCTCGTGCTCCTGTGCTGTTGCGCGCCGGCCTATCACCACGACGACACGGTGATGACCGGGGGCTGACGTCCCCGCTCCGACCATCGACGAGCTGGTGCTCGCGGCCGAGCCCGACGCCTGGGGGGCGGCGGGCTTCGCGATGGAGGACGGCGTCGTCCGTACCGGCACCGTCCGCGTGCGGCTCGCGGGCGCGAGTGCCGGTCGCGGGATCGTGTCGTGGTCGTTGCGCGACGCGCTCACGACCGACGTCGACGGCCTGCCGGGCACGGACGCGGATGCGGCTCCCTCCGAGCCCGGCGAACACCCCAACGGGGCCGAGCGCATCGACCACGTCGTGGTGGTCACGCCCGACCTCGAGCGCACGACCGCCTCGCTGGCGGCCGCGGGGATCGAGCGCCGACGCGTCCGCGAGGTTCCGATGGGCGAGGGACGCACCCTCCACCAGGGCTTCTTCCGCCTGGGCGAGGTGATCCTCGAGGTCGTGGACGGGATGCCGCTCGACCCAGCGGCCGAGCCCGCCCCGGACGCGCCCGCCGCCTTCTGGGGGCTCGTGTTCGTCGTCGCCGACCTCGACCACGCTGCCGCCCACCTCGGCGACCGCCTCGGCAGGCCGCGCGACGCCGTCCAGCCCGGTCAGCGCATCGCCACGGTCCGCCGCGAGGCCGGCCTCGGCGTCCCCGTGGCGCTGATCAGCGCCTAGCGCTGCGCCTCGGTCGCGCGCTCGACGGCCTCGCCGCCGGCGCCGACCGGCCGCGTCGCGGCCTCGCCCTGCTCGTCGAGCTCCTGCTGGTACATCCGATCGAGCTCGGCACCCCACTTGCGCGCGTCACGTTCGGCGATCTGGTTGAGCACGCCGCGGGCCAGCAGGGCGCCGCGGACCCAGCCCGGCACGGCCACGCGCTTGGTCCGCCGTTCGAGTCCCCGCGTCAGCGCCTGCGCGGCGATCTCCACGGGGTAGGTCTTGTTGAAGGGCGAGGTCAGTTGTGAGCGGAAGAAGGCGAAGGCGGGGTGCTCGTCGCCTCCGGACACGAGGTCGGTCGCCAGCCAGGGGAAATAGGCCACGCCGACCTCGACGCCGAGGTGATGGATCTCCTGGCGCAGCGCGTTGTTGAAGGCTTCGACGCCGGCCTTGCTCGCCGCGTAGGACGCCATGCCGGGCGGATGGGCGGCGGCGGCGATGGAGGCCACGGTCAGCGAGTACCCGCGCCGCTCGATCAGCGCGGGCAGGCAGGCGCGCACGGTCCGGTAGGCGCCGATCAGGTTGACCTCGACGACCTTCTCGAAGGCGCCCGGCGGGAGCGAGCGGACCATGCCCCCGACGGCGATGCCGGCGTTGGCCAGCAGCGCGTCGAGACCGCCGAAGCGCTCGACGGTGTCCGACACCGCCGCCGCGAGAGCGTCCGAGTCGGTGATGTCGGCCTCGAACCAGACGGCCTCGGGCCCGCACTCGGCGGCGACGCGCTCGAGCTCCTCGGGCTCGAGCCCGACGAGGGAGAGCCGTGCGCCGCGCTCGGCTGCGAGCCGCGCCGTCGCGGCGCCGATGCCGCGCGCCGCGCCGGTGATCAGCACCGTCTGTCCAGCGAGCGATCCGGGTTTCGCCATCGGCGCGGACCCTAGCGGGCTGGATACCCTGCCGCCATGCCCGGCCACGTCACCGTCGAGGCCCGCGGCGAGATCGCCCTCGTGCGTATGGACCGGCCGCCCGCCAACGCGATGGACCGCGAGCTGCTCGGCGACATCGTGTCCGCGCACGAGCAGCTCGCCGCCGAGGGGCCCGCGGCGGTCGTGATCACGGGCCGCGAGGGGTTCTTCTCGGCCGGCGTCGACCTCAAGCTCGCACCGACGCTCGACGCCGAGGCCCAGGCGGCGATGGTGGATCAGATCAACCGCATGGCGGCCGGCTGGTACGGCTTTCCCCGACCGGTGGTGTGCGCCGTCAACGGCCACGCCATCGCCGGCGGCATCGTGCTCGCGCTGTGCGCGGACCATCGGGTCGGCGGCACCGACGGCCGGTTCGGGCTCACGGAGGTCCGCGTCGGGATCGGCTACCCCGCGGTGGCGATCGCGGTCGTGCGCGCCGAGCTCAGCCCGCCGGCCGCCCGGGAGTTGGTGCTGCGCGGCGAGCTCATGGACTCGCAGGCCGCGCTCGAGCGTG
>JAWVFS010000242.1:0-5237 GCA_033855795.1 Solirubrobacteraceae bacterium
TCGCTGACGTCGAGGACCAAGGCGACCGGGTCTTCGTGGTCGGCCATGAGCATGGGCGAGGCCCGTCGAGCGGCGCCCGCGTGTCAGCGACGAACTACATGGTGCTCACATTCCGCGACGGCAAGATCTCGCGCTACCAGGAGTTCTACGACGAGCAGCAGGCCCGCGCGGCGCTCACCAGCGCGGACTGACACACGAAACCGAAGTTAGCCCCCAATGCCGGGGTCAACTTCGGTCTCGGCTCACGGTCTAGCCGGCTCCGAGATCGGCGCTGAGGTCCTCGTCCTGCATGCGCGCCCTCAGTCGCAGCACGGCCTTCGTGTGCAGCTGCGAGATCCGGGATTCCGTCACGCCGAGGACCTCGCCGATCTCGCGCAGAGTCAGGTTCTCGTAGTAGTAGAGGGCGATCACGAGCTTCTCGCGCTCGGGCAGCCGGGCGATCGCGTCGGCCACGCGGTCCTTGAGATCGGTCGCGTCCATGACCTTGGCGGGGTCGGGCGACGAGGGATCGGGCAGCGTGTGCAGCAGCGACACCTGGTCGCCGCTGGAGTCCGAGACGGTCCAGAGCTCGTCGAGCGCGGCGATCGTCGAGTTCGAGATCTGGATCAGCGAATCCTGGAAGTCCTCGACCTCGATCCCGAGCTCGGCGGCGATCTCCTCGTCGGTGGGGGCGCGCTGGAGCTTGTGCTCGAGCTTGACGTTGGCCTTCTCGATCTCGCGCGCGCGGGCGCGGACCGAGCGCGGCACCCAGTCGAGCGTGCGCAGCTCGTCGATGATCGCTCCGCGGATGCGCGGGACGGCATAGGTCTCGAACTTGATCTCTCGCTCGGGCTCGTAGCGCTCGATCGCCGAGATCAGGCCGACGAGCCCGTAGGAGATGAGATCGGCCTCCTCGACGTGCGCGGGCAGGCCGGAGCCCATGCGGCCCGCGACGTACTTGACCAGGGGCGAGTACGCGACGACGAGTCGCTCGCGGGCGCGCTGGTCATCCTGCTCTCGGTACCGACGCCACAGGTCCTTCAGCTCGATGGCTTTGACGTTCGTTTCCAGGACGTCGCCTCTCTCCTCACGCCCGCGGGTGACTGCGGGAGTACACGGTGCGCAATCTGGCGGACTCTACTTGAGTGTAAACCTGCGTTGTCGAGAGCGAGGCATGTCCCAGAAGCTCCTGAATCGCCCGCAAATCGGCTCCTCCCTCCAAAAGGTGAGTGGCAAATGAGTGCCGCAACCAGTGGGGAGAAGCGCCGGCCTGCATGGCCGCGTGACGGGCCCACACCCGCAGCCGGCGGCGCACGTCGGAGGTCGACAGCCGCCGCCCGGATTTGGAGAGGAAGAGCGCCGGCTCCGCGCCGCCGGCGGTCCCGGCGCCCGAGCGGGTTGGACTGAGCGCCGGGCGCCCGCGCTCGGCGTAGGCGCGCAGCGCGTTCAGCGCGGGTTCGCCGACGGGCACGATCCGCGTCTTGCCGCCCTTGCCCTCGACGCGCACCTGCTCGTCGTCGTAGTCCAACGAGGCCACGTCGAGGTTGACCAGTTCCTCCGCCCGGAGCCCGGAGGCGTAGGCCAGCTCGAACAGCGCGCGGTCGCGCAACTCCAGCGGCGTGCCGGTTGGGACCCGGTCGAGCAGACGGGCCACCTCGACCGGCTTGAGGGTGCGCGGCAGCCGGCGGGGGCGCTTGGGCGCCGTGAGGAGGTCGGCTGGGTTCTGCTGGACGCGTCCGTGTTCCACGAGTGAGCGGTAGAACGAGCGCAGCGAGGCGATCTTGCGGGCGACGGTGCTGGGCGCGCCGCCGCGCTCGGACAGGCCGGCGGCGTAGCGGCGCAGATCCCGCGTCCCCACCACCTCGGGCACCAGCCCGCGGCCGCTGGCCCAGCGCGCGAACTGGCCCAGGTCGATCGCGTAGGCGCGGCGGGTCTTCTCCGCTGCACCGCGGCGGCGCAGGTCGCGATCGAAGGCGACGAGGGCCTGCGCCCAGGCGTCGCTAGGCTGCTCCTCGGTGGGCGTCTTCTTCATCGACACCGCCACGGGTCAGATCGCCACCCGGGGCCAGCTGCTGGAGGCCGGCATCGCGTCGGACGTGGACGACCCGCCCCGGCCATGGCATCGCATCGACGCGCCGAGCGACGCATCGACGATGTGGTACGCGGTCTTGCGCAAGCGAACCCGAGGCGTGTACATCGGCAGGCTCTGTTTTCGCCACGGAGGCCAGCACGCCTCCCTGCTGCAACAGGGCTGGGAGGAGGTCGAGCCCGCCCAGATCGGGCTCCCGCCGCCCGCGGACTAGATCACGTAGACCGGGTCGCCGACCTGGACCCGGTCGTACAGGTCCTCGACGTCCGGCACGTGCATGCGGATGCAGCCGTGCGAGGCGGCCGAGCCGATCGAGGCGTCGTCGGCGGTCCCGTGGATCCCGTCGCCCGGGAAGAAACCGATCCACCTGGCCTTGAGCGGGTTGTCCGGCGCGCCGCCGGGGATGACCTGGCCGGCGAGGCTGCCCGCCCACGCGGCCTGCGGCACGTACCAGGTGGGATCGACCGTCTTGTCGGTGACCGAGTGAAGACCCGGGGGCGACTCCAGCCCCGCCTGCCCGACGGCGATCCCGTACGACTTGAAGTTCTTGAGGTTCTTGTACAGCGTCAGGGTGAAGTCCGAGCGATTGATAATGATCACGCGCGGATACTTGCGTGCCAGCTCGGAGGTGGTGACCTTGGGCCTCGTGCGATGCGCGACCGGGCGCAGGACACCCTCGTAGCGCTGGTTCTCGATGTCGAACAGCACGCCGTTTCGCAGCTGCGTTGTGTTGACCGCGAGCCCGTCGCGGCCGGGCACGCGGTCGAGGCCCGAGGCGGAGTAGTTCAGCGCTGCGTCCTGGGGCGGCCGGTTGAGCTCCCTGACGACGCCGTCGACGAAACGGTTGACGGTCTGCCGCGAGTACGTGACCTTCGGCGCCAGGTTGGCATTGATCGTGCCGCCGGTGAGCGAGCGCCAGCTGCGCCCGATGATGTTGCCCTCGCGGCTGCGCGCGATCGCCTCGTCGACGGTCGCCTGGACGTCGTAGCCGACCTTCGCGGTCGAAGGGTGCAGCGTGAACCGGCGCTTGCCGTAGGCGACCACGATCGGCTGCTGCAGGCGCGCCGTGAGGTCGCCGCGCACCTTCTCGCGGGCCGTCTTCGTGCTCATCCCGCCGACATCGATCCCGGCGATCTTCACGCCCTTGGCGATCGTGTCGCGCTGGCCGCGGTCGTACAGGTACAGCGCGGCCGCCCCCACGATGAGGACGGCCAGAGATGCGGCGATGATGATGAAGGATCGGCTGCGCACGCCTGATTAACCGCCGAGGATTGTAGGAGTTACGTGCAGGGGCGTACAGGCTGCAAGCCCGCTTGCCGGAGGTTTACGTTCTGACCAGGCCCCGCGGATCAGCTCTCGGCCGAGCGGCTGGGCGCCAGAAGGCGGTCGATCGCCTCGATCACGGCGGTTCGCTGCGCGCCCGTGGACTCGTGCCTGCGCAGCGTCTCGAGGTCGCTCCGCGTCAACGAGGGCAGGACCGCGATCACCTCGACGGCCTCGAGCGTGTCGTACTCGGCGGTCGGCACGCCGGCGTCCGTGGGCTCGGACGGGCCGCTTCGCTGCGCCGGTCGCTCACCCAGCGCGCCGAGCGCCCGCTGGAGCTCGTGCACCTGGCGCGGAGACGGCCGCCACGCCTTCCCAGCGCTCGCGCCGCTGCGGCGCACGTTCGGGCTCCAGCGCAGGAACTCCTCGACCTCCTGCTCGTAGCGGTAGGGCTCCCGCGCCCCGCGCAGCAGCGGTCGCATGCGCATGTACTCGGCCTGCTTGATCACCGCCTCGCGCGTCGTGTAGCGATAGGTGTAGCCGGCGGCCTTCAGCCGGCGGTTGTCGATGCCGCGGCCGTAGCGCAGCTGGTTGAGCATCTCCACCGGAATGCGCAGCCCCACACGGCTGAGCGGACCCGCCAGCAGCCCGGTGCCGAGGGGCGGCAGGACCGGCGCCATCGGCTTGCCCAGCAGGCTGAGGACCTCGGAGAGCACGAGCACACCGTCGCCGGCGCCGTTGTAGACCCCCGGAACGTCCTCGCGCACGGCGAACTCGAGCGCCCCGACGATGTCGTCCTCGTGGATGAACTGGTAGCGCGGGTCGAAGCCGAGAATGGTGGGCACGACCGGCAACGAGAACAGGCGCATGTGCGAGGTGATCACGCCGGCGCCGATGGCGTTGGCGAACCGCAACACGGTGACGCTGACCTCCGGGTTGCGCCGGGCGAACTCGCTGACGGCCTCCTCCGCCTCGACGATGTCGCGTTCGATCGGCGTGCTCGGCGGATGCGGGCGCGACATCTGCTCGGTGAAGTAGGCCGGGTCGTCGCGTTCACAGCCGTAGAAGTGCGAGGAGGACTTGAACACGAACTTGCGCACCGGCGAGTCCGCGCCGCCGCACGCCGTGACGATGTTCATCGTTCCGATCACGTTGTTCTCGTGGGCGGCGCGCGGCGAGGTCCAGATCGAGTCGACCGCCAACCGGGTGTCGATCACCGTGTCGATCTCGGCGGCGCCGACGATGCGGCGGATCAGCGCGTGCTGGTTGCCGACGCGGACGAATTCCGTGCGCTCCAGCTCGACCGTCGGGTCGCGCGTGTCCACGCCGATGATCGCCTCGATCGCCGGATCGCGCTCGAGCGCGAGCGCGAGCCGCCCGCCCCAGTAGGTGGACAGCCCGGTGATCAGGACACGGCGGGAGCGCATGACCGCCTACCCGAACCAGACGCTGCGCCGCCGGGACACCATCTGAACCAGCTCGTCCTGGATACGGGCGCGGATCTCGGCGGCCACGGTCTGCACCAGCCCCCGGTCCTCGGCGCCGTCCGGCCCCCACTCGTCCGTGGGGATCGGCTCGAGGAAGCGGATGCGGAACTTGGCCGGCAGGTAGCCCAGCATGCCGGCGAGGCCGAGGTGCGGGAACGTCGGCGTGATCGGGAAGTAGAGGAGGCCGGTGAGCCGCTGGAGGGCGGTGATGTGGGCGAAGATCGGCGCGGCCTCCTCGGCGCCGATCAGGGCGATCGGCACGATCGGCGCCTGCGCGCGCATCGCGGCCTCCACGAACCCGCCGCGCCCGAAGCGCCGCAGGCGGTAGCGGTCCTTGTAGAGCTTCTCGGTGCCCTTGCGCCCCTCGGGGAAGACGAGCACCAGCTCGCCCTCGTCGTAGAGCAGGCGATGGACGTTGG
>JAWVFS010000243.1:0-2551 GCA_033855795.1 Solirubrobacteraceae bacterium
CAGCGGGTCAATCTGTTCTGCATAGGCACGTACCGCGTCGACCGGCGCGATCGGATCGTTGGTGCCATGCACAGCCAGCGTCGGCACGGCGAGCTTGGGCAGCTCGGAGCCGAACCGGTCCCACGCCCTGTCGAGTTCTCGGGCCAACGGCACACCGTCGGCATCGACGAAGGCCAGCGGGTCGTTCTCCAGGGAGTCGAGGTAGAACGGGTCCGCAGAAAGCCAGCCGGGGTCCAGGTCGAACGAGCTGTCGGTGTCCAGCATTTCGGGGATGGGAACCAGTGGGGCACCGGAGATGACGCCCGCCCGGTAGCGCTGGGGTTGGTCCAGCAGTCGAAACAGTGTGACGACCGAGCCGAAGGAGTGTCCCTGCGCTATCAGTGGCAGACCACGGCTCTCGCCTTCTGCGAGCTCGGTCAAGGTGTCAGCCAAACCGGAGCTGTCCTCGATCGAACCGAAGTCGCCGCGGTCGCCGGGGCTGAGGCCGTGGCCGAACTGGTCGACGGCCCACAGGTCGATGCCTGCGGCGTTCAGGGCGAAGCCGTAGCGGTGGTAGACGCCGGTGTGCTCGCCGAAGCCGTGCAGGAAGATGACGGCGGCGCGAGGCTCGGCCGCGGCCCAGTGGCGGTAGTACGCGCGGCCCTTCGGATGGTCGATGAACGGCATGCCACGACTGCAGCAATATGCGCGGACAACCGCAAGGTTTCGGACCAGATCGTGTGTCAGCCCTGCGCGATATCTTCGCGCGAATGGCGCCCAAAACAGACCCTGACCTGGGTACACTGGCAACCGGAGTGCGGAGGGGCTGCGATGGAGACATATGTAGTGGCGCAATACCCGCCCGGATACAAATATGAAATCTCCACGCTCTTTTCAGGAGCGTTGATCTTCCTCGCGGTTTTCGTGTCCTGTTTCCTCGCGTGGAAAGCAATCGAATGGGTACGCAACCGGAGGCCGTTCGATCCTGAAGCGGTGGAGCCAGGACTCCGCACGGACCTCGAGGACCCTTGGGAGAAGGCGATTTCAAGACCGTCGACTGATCGCTATTACGGTGACGGATGGGGCGGCTTGGGGAGCATGAACCAGCGCGAGCAGGAGGAGCTCTTCTCGATTTATGCCCCGCGCAACGTGCGCAAGGCCATGAGGCAACGCCGGAAGGCGCGTGAGCAAGCGCAGAAGCATCAGAACATGTAATTGTGGGCTGTAGCCGTGCTGGGCGAGCTGGTGCACACCACGGCTAAGGTCGCAGCCCGAGTAGTTCGTCGCGCTGTTCTTGCACGCGGTCGCGGATCGCGTCCACAACGGCGGCGACTTCGGGCCTGCGCAGAGTCTCGGAGCGGGTGACCAGCCAGTAGGTCAACTGGATCGCCACAGCGTCGGGTAGCACGCGGATCAGATCGTCGTGGCGGTCGGCCATGAAGCACGGCAGCAGGCCGATGCCTGCGGACGCGCGGGTCGCCTCCACATGCACGAAAACGTTGGTGGACGTGACTGATTCGCGCATCGCGGGGGCGAAGCTCGTCGCCCGGTCGAGGTCATCGACCTGCAGCATCGAGTCGATGAAGTAGACCAGCGGAAAGCGGGCGAGGTCCGAGATGCTCGCCGGCGTGCCATTCTCAGCGAGGTAGTCGCGGGAGCCGTAGAGGCCGAGGCAGTAGTCGCCGAGCCGGATCGCCTTGGCGCGATGGACCTTTGGTTCCCCGACGACGATCTCGACGTCGAGTCCGGACCTCTGCTGGGTTGCCCGCCGGGTGGCGGCGACGATCTCGACGGCCACCTTCGGGTGGCGCCGCTGCACGTGCGCGGCCGCCGGTGCGGCGATGTAGGCGCTGAATCCATCGGTAGCCGATATCCGCACCACGCCTTCCAGGGTGCGCACGCCGCCGGGGTCGACGGTCAGTGAGCGCACCGCCGATTCGACGGCTTCCGCAGCCGACAGTGCCTCGCGGCCGAGGTCGGTGAGCTCCCAGGCGCCGCCCACCCGGGCCAGCACGCGGCCGCCGATCGACTGCTCCAGCGCGGCGATGCGCCGGGAGATGGTGGTGTGGTTGAGGCCGAGCTCCTCGGCGGCGGTGCTGTAGCGGCCCGACCGGCCGACGGCTAGCAACACAAGTAGGTCGTCGGCGCTTGGCCTTCGCCCCAATGGCAACGGCATATCTGCATTTTTGCAGATGGCTCCTGCAGTTTTGGTTATTGCAGGTCGGCTTACGTGCATGAATACTCACTAAAGCCTGTGGTGGGCATCACAGCCGAAGGAGCATCTGATGAGCATCCGCATCGAGACCGCGGGAAGTGAGCAGGGCCCGATCCCGACCGGGCTCAAGCGAGTGGTGGCCGCCTCAATGGCAGGCACGGTGGTCGAGTGGTACGAGTTCTTCCTCTACGCGACAGCTGCCACACTCGTCTTCAACAAGGTGTTCTTCGCGCAGGGAGCAGGCGATAAGGCGCTCATTGCGGCGCTCCTCACCTACGGCGTCGGATTCCTGGCCCGTCCGCTCGGTGGTGTCGTCTTCGGGCACTTCGGCGACAAGTACGGCCGCAAGAAACTGCT
>JAWVFS010000244.1:0-4401 GCA_033855795.1 Solirubrobacteraceae bacterium
CGGGTACTCCGTAGCTCGGCCCCTGGGAGAAGAGATTTGGCACGCCCGACCGACTCGAACGAACAGCTCCTCTGCAGCTTCTGCGGCAAGTCACAGCGGCAGGTCAAAAAGCTGATCGCCGGCCCCGGCGTCTACATCTGTGACGAGTGCATCGATCTCTGTAACGAGATCATCGACGAGGAGCTCACCGGCCCCTCGACGTTCGACATCGAGAACCTGCCGAAGCCCAAGGAGATCTACTCCGTCCTCCAGGAGTACGTCGTCGGCCAGGAGAACGCGAAGCGCACGCTGTCGGTGGCGGTCTACAACCACTACAAGCGCGTGCAGATGATGCAGGCCGAGGACAGCGAGATCGAGCTGCAGAAGTCGAACATCCTGCTGCTCGGCCCAACCGGCTGCGGCAAGACGCTGCTCGCGCAGACGCTCGCCAAGATCCTGAACGTGCCGTTCGCGATCGCCGATGCCACCGCGCTGACCGAGGCCGGCTACGTGGGCGAGGACGTCGAGAACATCCTCTTGAAGCTGATCCAGGCCGCCGACTTCGACGTCAAGAAGGCCGAGACCGGGATCATCTATATCGACGAGGTCGACAAGATCGCCCGCAAGGCCGACAACCCGTCGATCACGCGCGACGTCTCGGGCGAGGGCGTGCAGCAGGCGCTCCTGAAGATCCTCGAGGGCACGAGCGCGTCGGTCCCGCCCCAGGGCGGCCGCAAGCACCCCCATCAGGAGTTCCTCACGATCGACACGACGAACATCCTGTTCGTCTGCGGCGGCGCATTCGCCAACCTCGACCGTGTGATCGAGCGGCGCGTGGGCCACAAGGGCGTTGGCTTCGGCGCGGCGATCACGCCGAAGATGAACAAGGACACCGGCGAGGTGTTCGAGCACTGCCTGCCCGAGGACCTGATCGAATACGGCCTGATTCCCGAGTTCATCGGCCGTCTGCCCGTGATGTCGGCGATCCACCAGCTCTCCAAGGACGACCTGGTCACGATCCTCACCGAGCCGCGCAACGCGCTGGTCAAGCAGTTCCAGCGCTTCTTCTCCTTCGACGGGATAGAGCTCGTCTTCGCCGAGGATTCGCTCGACTCGATCGCCGTGAAAGCACTCGAGCGCGAGACCGGCGCCCGCGGCCTGCGCTCGATCATCGAGGAGGTCCTCCTCGAGGTGCAGTTTGAGCTGCCCTCCCGCCGCGATGTGAAGAAGTGCGTCGTGACCAAGGAGACGATCGAGAGCGGGCGCAAGCCCACGCTGGTCACCGAGGCTGCGCCCGACGAGGAGTCGGAGCAGCCGCAAGAGCAGTCGGCCTAGAGCTCGAGACTCAGCGCCGGCGCAGGCGGCGGATCGTCTCGAGCTCGTCCACGTCGGCGCGGTCCTTCGGGCGGTCGGTTGCCTGCTTCATGGCGATGAGGTCGTCGATCGAGGCGACCAGCACGGAAAAGCCCCCGAGGTCGTAGCGCTCGGCGCGGCGGCGCAGAGCGTCGTAGCGCGGCGCGCCGGACGGCTTGGCGAGGACGTCGAGTTCGCCGGCCGCCGTGTCGAGCGTCAGGACCGCGACCTTCCGCAACGTTGCCGCGTCCGGCACGAAGGGCACGCGCTCGCGAACGCCCTTGAGGCGCGCGTCGAGACCCACGAGCACCTCGCCCAGAGCGTCGAGGTTCGCACGGTCAGTGGCGAAGCAGACGTCAAGGTCGAACGTGGCCCGCGAGGAACCGTGAAGCACACCGGCGATTCCCCCGATGACGACGAAATCGACCCCACGGGCGACGAGGCGCCGGAGGATCTCGTCGGCTCGCAGCTCAACGCGAGGTGCGCGGGACACGCTTGGCTCGTCTGGCGAGCCGACCGAGGTTGCGCTGCGAGGCCTGGAACGCCTCGAGACGCTCGGCCGGACTGAGCTCGAGCCGGGCACTGATCTGGCCCTCGTCGAGACCTGCCCCGGCGGGCGCCGACTCCAGTGCGAGGCGGTGACCGGTGGCGCGCAGCGCCGCGTCCAGCGTCTCGACGCGGGGGTTGGAGCCCGGGCGCTCGAGGCGGGCGACGGCGGATTGGGTCGTGGCCAGACGCGCCGCCAGCTGCGCCTGGCTGAGGCCGGCCGCGCGGCGGGCGTTGCGGATGACGGTCGCCGGAGACATGGACATAGCGTAACAGCGATATCGCAAATACGCTATCGAAATACTTCACCCACCCGGCACGAGGCGCGCGGGCGGACGCGCTCGTCCCCCGCATACACTTGGCCGCCCGTGCCCGAGCGCCGCGACCTGGAGTCCCGCACCCGCTACGAGCCCGCGGAGGTCGAGCCGCGGATCGTCCGGCGCTGGCTGGACTCGGGGCTGTTTCACCCCGAACCGGCGGGCACGGCGGCCGAGAACTACTCGATCGCGATCCCGCCGCCGAACGTGACGGGCTCGCTGCACATGGGACACGCGCTGAACGGGGCGATCCAGGACGTGCTCATCCGCCACCACCGCATGCGTGGCCAGCGCACGAAGTGGATCTTCGGCACCGATCACGCCGGGATCGCCACGCAGACCCAGGTCGAGCGGCGCCTGCTGGAGGAGGGCACGAGCCGCGAGGAGATCGGACGCGAGGCCTTCATCCGGCGCGCCTGGGAATGGCGCGAGCAGTACGGCTCCAAGATCGTCAACCAGTTCCAGCGGCTCGGGGCATCCGCGGACTACGAGGACGAGCGGTTCACCTTCGACGAAGCGTACGTCCGCGCGGTCATGCGGGTGTTCGTCGACCTCTACGAGAAGGGCTACATCTACCGGGACCGCTACATCGTCAACTGGGACCCGGGCAGCCGCTCGGCGATCTCCGACCTCGAGGTCGCGGAGCTCGAGGTGGATGACGTCCTCTACTCGATCGACTACGACCTGGAGGGGGGCGGCAAGGTCAGCGTTGCCACCGTGCGGCCGGAGACCATGCTCGCCGACACCGCGGTGGCGGTGAACCCGCAGGACGAGCGCTACCGCGACCTGGTCGGCCGCACGGCGGTACTGCCACTCGTGGGGCGGCGCCTGCCGGTGATCGCCGACGAGTACGTGAAAACCGACTTCGGCACCGGCCAGCTGAAGATCACACCCGGCCACGATCCGAACGACTTCGAGATCGGCCGGCGCCACGGCCTCGACGTGGTGACCGTGATCGGGGAGGACGGACGGATGACCGCGCAGGCCGGCGAGCGCTTCGCCGGCCTGGCGGTCCTCGAGGCTCGCGAGGCCGTGGTGGAGGCGCTCGAGGCCGAGGGCCGGATCGCCGGCCGGGAGCCCCACCGCCACGCCGTGCCCTTCTCCCATCGCTCCGGCAAGCGAATCGAGCCGCTCGTGTCGCTGCAGTGGTTCATGCGCATGGACGAGCTCGCCCGGCCGGCCATCGACGCGGTCGAGTCGGGCCGCGTGCGCATCCATCCCGAAGGGCAGCGCCAGGTGTACCTCGACTGGATGGAGAACATCCGGCCGTGGTGCGTCTCGCGGCAGCTCTGGTGGGGCCATCAGCTGCCGGTCTGGTACCGGGGCGAGGAGACCTACGTTCAGACCACGCCGCCGGAGGGCGAGGGCTGGGAGCGCGACCCCGACGTGCTCGACACCTGGTTCTCCTCTGCGCTCTGGCCCTTCGCCACGCTGGGCTGGCCCGACGACACGCCGCAGCTGCGGGCCTTCTACCCCACGGACATGCTCTCGACGGCCCGGGACATCCTGTTCCTGTGGGTGGCCCGGATGATCATGATGGGGCTCGAGTTCGCCGGCGACATCCCGTTCGAGGACGTCTACGTCCACTCGGTGATCCAGGCCCCGGACGGGCGTCGCATGAGCAAGTCGCTCGGGACCGGCATCGACCCGCTGGACGAGATCGAGACACACGGCGCCGACGCCGTGCGCTTCGGCCTGCTGGCGATGTCGTCCACCCAGGACGTGCGCTACTCCGCCGAGAAGATCGAGCAGGGCGAGGCGCTGGCCAACAAGCTCTGGAACGCGTCGCGGCTGATCCTGCTCGGCGTCGACGACGCCGCCCGTCCCGGTCCTCGGCCGCGGACGGCCGAGGACCGGTGGATCCTGGGGCGCCTGATCGAGGCGCGTGCACACACCTACCTGTCCATCGATGGATTCGACTTTTCCCGGACGGCACTCGGTCTCTACAGCTTCGTGTACGGCGAGCTGTGCGACTGGTACCTCGAGCTCGTCAAGCCCCGCCTATACGAGGAAGACCCTGACCTCTCGGCGACGCTGCTTTACGTCCTGCGCGAGACGCTCGCGCTCGCCCATCCCGTCATCCCTTTCGTCACCGAGGAGATTTGGTCCTACCTACCCGAAGCCACCGACTTGCTCGCGGGTTGGCGGCCCGATGAACCCGACCGCTCGCTGCGCGACTTGGATGCAGAGCGCGAGGTCGAGCGCT
>JAWVFS010000245.1:0-10190 GCA_033855795.1 Solirubrobacteraceae bacterium
AGTACGACGACCACACCGAGATCGACCCCTACGAACCGGACGAGGCCTACCTCTGGACCCCGGCGCACGGCCGCGACGGGTCGCGCCACTGGGTCGTGGCCGAGGCAGTGTTCTTCCCCTTTTTCGATCCCCAACGGCGCCGGCACTTCCCCGCCGCCAGCAGCTCCGGCGTCGCGGCGCACCCCAGCGCCGAAGAGGCAAGGGCCCGGGCGTTCCGCGAGCTCGTGGAGCGCGATCACTTCATGTGGACTTGGGTGCAGCGCGTGTCACGCGAACGGATCGACGCGCACACGCTTCCCACCGACGTGGTGCGGATCGTGGACCTCGTCGAGTCCGCCGGCCACGCCGTCGACCTCGTCAACCTCACCCTCGACCTGCATCCAGTCATCCTCTGCGCCGCGCACTCGGCATCCTCGCTCTACCTCGGATGCGCCTGCCATCCCGACCCACTGCGCGCGGCCACCAAGGCGCTCGAGGAGGCGGCGACCAGCCTCCAGGTGGAGCACAACGACTCGGAGGAGCGCCTGGGGGCGACCGACGTCCGGAGCCCGCTCGATCACGAACGCTTCTACCAGCACGAGGATGGCGTTGCCGACGCGGCGTTTCTGTTCTCGTCGCCGGAGACGATCGGCCTCGCAGAGGTCGCGCGATTCCCCGAGCCGGTCGAGGAACGGGTGGCGGACATCGGGGAGCCGCTGACCGTGGACCTCTCGTCGCCGCGGACCCGCCCCTTCAGGGTCCTGCGCGCGATCGTGCCGCAGCTGATCCCCATCTCCTTCGGCTGGGACCAGGAGCCGCTCGGCATGTCCCGGCTGGTCGAGCCCAAGACAACCGCCGACGGCGTGGCATTGGGGCGCCGGCTCGATCTCGCCCAGGCCGAACCTATAATCCCGCATCCTTTTGCCTAGGAACGGAGCGCCATGAAACGGTTTGAAGTCACGCTGACGGAACGCGACCTCGCTCCGGTGGATCACCCCGCGGCGAGCAAGTGCAAGTGCAAGTGCGGCGATGCCAACGGCGGTGCAGTCCCATCGGCGCCGGACGTACGAGGGTCCGGCGAGGGCTCGCCGCACGAGCAGGCCTGCCTCTCCCCGCTCGGCGAATAGCGGCGCCCTATAATCGCCGCGCTGCTAGTCAGCCGTCTCCCGAACTTGGAGGGTGCATGCCCCGTTATGTCGTCAGCGTGTCCGAGCGTGAACCTGCCCCGACGCAGGCCGACCGTGCGCAGAAGTGCAAGTGCAAGTGCAAGTGTGACTGCATCGCACCGGTCCCGGGACCCTGGAGCCGGGTGCCTGTGGAATCAGCGGGTGCGATCACCGCTCCTCGCTTCGCCGCGCTCTCGCCTCTAAGCGACTGACGCCGCCGCGCCCGCCCGTTCCCTCGGGTCCGTACCTGGTCGCCGGGCTGGGTCGCGCCGGCCTGGCGGCGGCCCGCGCGCTGGCGGACTACGCGACGCCGGCCGCGGTGACGGCCCGTGACTCGGCGACCTTTCCGGAGGTGATGGCAGCCAAGCGCGAGCTCGAGGCGCGGGGGATCAACGTGGTCGTCGGGGAGGCGGACACCGCGGCCTTCGAGAGCGAGCCGCCGCCCGGCTGCGTCGTCAAGAGCCCGGGAATCTCGTTCGCGGCGCCGCTCATCGCCACGGCGGCGTGCCGCGGACTCGCGGTGATCGACGAGGCGGAGCTCGCCTGGCGCCTCGACGATCGCCCGCTCGTCGCCGTGACCGGGACGAACGGCAAGTCGACCACCTGTCAGCTTCTCCGGAGCGTGCTGGAGGCGGCCGGGCGGCGCCCGATCCTGGGGGGCAACGCCCAGTTTCACCCTCCGCTCTCGGCGCTGCCCCGCGAGGAGGGCGACATCATCGTCGGCGAGATCTCCAGCTTTCAGCTCGAGGGCTGCCCCGACCTGCTTCCCGACGCCGCCGTCTTCACCAACCTCTCCCTCGATCACCTCGATCGCCACGGGAGCCTCCGCCGCTACGGCGAGTGCAAGCGCCGGCTGTTCCTCCGTGGTGATCGCTGCGTGCCGGTGGCCGCGGTCAACGTCGGCGACCCGTTCGGAGCGCGGCTGGCCCGCGAGCTCGGCGAACGCGGCTCGACCGTGGTCCGGTACGGCGGCGCCGACGCCGAGTTTCGCGTCGCGCGGGCCAGCTGGTCGCTGGACCGCGGCCGGCTGTCGGTGATCACCCCGGCCGGCGAGCTCGATCTCGAGATCCACCTCCCGGGCAGGCACAACGCCGACAACGTGCTCGCCGCGCTGGCCGCCGCGCACGGCCTGGGCATCGATCCGGAGCCGGCGGCCCGGGCCGTCGGGGCCGCGCCCGCCGTCCCCGGTCGCTTCGAGCGGGTCGCCGGGCCCGGCGAGGTCGACGTCATCGTCGACTACGCGCACAACCCCGGCGGCATCGTGGCGGCGGTGGAGACCGCTCGCCACACGCTCGCCGAGCGCCCGGGAGCGCGCGTGACCGTCGTGCTGTCCGCGTTGGCGATCGACGCCGAGCCGCAGCGGCGTGCGATGGGACGCGTCGCGGCGGAGCTGGCGGACGCCATTGTCCTCACCACCGAGCGCTGGGGCCCCTTCGAGCCCCGCGACCGGCTGCCCACGGGCCTGGAGGAGGGCGCCCACGCGTCCTCGAGCGGCACGTGCGACATCGTGCTGGAGCGGCGAGCCGCCATCGACCACGCGATTCGCGGCGCCGCGCCCGGCGACGTGGTCCTCGTCCTCGGCCGCGGGGCGCAGGACGAGCCGCTGTTCGATGGGCACGGGCAGCCGCACCCGTTCGACGATCGGATCGAGGCCGGCCGCGCGCTGGCCGAGGTGGCGCGCCGATGAGCTCCCTCCCTGCGCCGCCGGTGCCGGACGCGGAGGTCGCGACCGCGCTGCGCGATCGCCTCCAGACACTCGAGTACTCCGACGCCCGCGTCATCGCCCTCATGGAGGGGACCGGCTGGCTGACGAGCCCGTCCGACATCGCGATAGTGGGCCGGCGGCTGAGCGACCAGGGGCCATTCGCCACGGCCTTCCGCCTGTTCTACCTCGGCCTCGAAGTCGACGCGGCTGACGCCGAGCGCGCGGTGGCGCCGGCGAGCCTCGCCTCCCTGGCCGGTATCGGGGTGCTCGCCCGCGACGGCTCGACCGTCCGGTCGCTCGTCCGGCTGGCCCCCGTCGGCTCGCTGCTGGCGGCAGCCGATCTCGGGGATTCCCTGCGCGGCCCGCGGGACTTCGTGACCGGCCGCACCCCCTCGACGATGGCGCTCTTCGGTCACACCATCCGCGCCCCGGTCGCAAGCGTGCTCGACGTGGCCTGCGGGAACGGCGTGCAGGCGCTCGCGGCCGCCCGCCACGCCGAGTCCGTCGTCGCGACGGACGTCAATCCGAGGGCCCTGGCGTTCACACGCTTCAACGCGGCCCTCAACGGTCTGGCAAACATCGACTGCCGGGAAGGACCCTGGTTCGAGCCCGTCGCCCGCGAGCGCTTCGACCTGATCGTCGGGAACCCGCCGTTCGTGGTGTCGCCCGAGTCCGCGTTCCTCTACCGCGACGCCGGCCTGCCCGGCGACTCCGTCTCACGCGATCTCGTCGCGGGTGCCGCCGAACATCTCGCCGACGGCGGCTTCGCCCACCTCGTCTGCAATTGGGCCCACCCGCCCGACGATTGGACGGCTCCGGTGCGGCGGTGGGTGGCCGAGACCGGCTGCGACGCCTGGGCCCTTTGCTTCTCGAGCAGCGATGCGCTCCAGTACGCCGCGTCCTGGAACGCCCACCTCAAGGACACCGACCCGGCGGGATTCGAGGCTGTGATCGCGCGCTGGCTCGACTACTACGAGACGCTGGGCATCGAAGCCATCGCGTACGGGCTGGTGATCATGAGACGCAGATCCTCCGGCCCCAACTGGTTCCGCGCGGCGGCGGTCCGAGGGTATCCCTCGGGCGATCCGACGGCCCACCTGACGCGGCTGTTCGCGGCCGACCAAGCACGGGACGACGAGGCGCTCCTGGCTGCGCGGCTGACTCCGGCGCCCGGGCAGATGGTCGACCAGCTGCTGGTGGCGGAGGCGCCCGGATACCGGACGGAGCGCGCGATCATCCGCGTGGCGCCGGGCGTCGGCGTGCAATGCGAGGTCGACGGCGCCGCGATCGCCGTTCTGAAGGGTTGCGATGGCCGCCGGAGCCTGCGGGAGGTCGTGGCCGAGAACGGCGGCCACGAGGCCGCGATCCTGCCCGCCATGCGCCGGCTGCTCGAATTGGGGTTGGTGACCGCATCGTGACGCCGGACGTGGCGATCCGCGAGGCGGGGCCGGACGATCTCCCGGCCGTGAGTGACCTGCTGCACACCTGCCACTACCGCGACGAGCTTCACCGGCTCCCGGCGCTCAGGTTCATCCAGGAGGCTCCCACCGGCGGCGTGTTCCTGGCCGAGGACGGGGGCGAGGTGATCGGGGTGAGCGCGGCGCTGGGCTTCGGCGCGACGGCGTGGCTGAGCGCGCTCGGGATCGATGTGCGCTGGCGGCGGCAGGGGATCGCCACCCGGCTGATGGACGCCAGGATCCGCTGGCTGCGCCGGCGCGGCGCTCGAACGATTCACCTGCTGGCCACCGAGGGTGGACGCACGGTGCACCGGCAGTTGGGATGCGTGGAGGACGGCTCGTGCACCATCCTGGGCCTGCCGCCGCTTCCGGCCCAGGCCGGCCTTCCGCCGGGGGTGCGGCCGGTGGGTGATGCGGACGCCGGCGCCGTGAAGGCGCTCGACGCCGCCGCGACCGGCGAGGACCGCAGCCTGGTATTGGACGCCTGCTGGCCGCACGGCGGACTCGTGGCCGAGGCCGGCGGAGAGCTGGCGGGCTTTCACCTCGACTGCCCGTGGGGGACGGGTCCGACGGTCGCCCGTGATGCCGACAGCGGGTTGCGGCTCATCGAGGCGCTGCGCCGCCGCAACGATCACGCGACGTGGGTGCTCCTGCCGGAGGCCAACCAGGACGCACTCCGGGCGCTGCCGCAGGGCGGCTACAGCATGTCGCTCATGCGGATGCGCCACGGCCCGCGGGTGCCGTGGCGAGCGGAAATGCTCTTCAGCGCCACCAACTGGTACTGGGGCTAGATGTCCGCGCGCGGCGCCCGAGGCGGAACGCTCTGGCCACGCGCGAGCCGATGGGAGCCCGCGGCCGGGCCTTCAGCGCGGCGATCTCCCGGCGCAGCTCGTCCCGCTCCCGCTCCGCCACCTCGGCGCGCCAGCGCATCTGGTGGCTCTCGAGCACCAAGGTGACCGCGCGGCTCTCGGCCTGCCAGTGCCGGCGTACCAGGCCGGCCATCTCGTCGGTCGGGAGCCGGGGCGCCGGGGGCGGCCCGTCCAGCCGGCGCCAGAGCTTCACGAGGTCCAGCACGTGGGTGCTCCCATCGTGGTGCCGCGTCGCGAGGTCCCGGTTGCGCTCCCCCATCTCCGGCCCCCACTCGGCGAGGTCGCGGGCGATCGCCGCTTCGTCGATCTCGGCCGGAGTCCCACGCCCCGCGAAGCCGTCGGCCTCCACAGCCGGATACGAATCGGGCGTCACCCAACCATCGCCGCCGACCACGCCGTAGACATAGACCGCGAGGCCGGACGCCATGCCCTCGACGATGCAGCGGCCGTACCCGATCACGATGTCCGCGTTTGCCATGTCACGTTCCGGGGTGGTACTCGGGCGGCCATTGAGCCCGATGTGGTCCAGCATGAGGCCCCGCTCGCGGCAGGACCGCTCGACCATGCGCAGGCGGGGCCCGCGCCAGTAGTTGCCCATGATCAGGGCGCGGCGGGGCTCAGGATGCTTGATGCCGAGCCGGCCGAAGCGGGTCATGTCGACGGGCTGACGCAGGCGCACGACCGGCGCCTGGAGGTCGAGGGCCTCGAGCTGTCGCACCACGCGGTCGTTGAGGGCGACGACGGCCGAGCACACCCCGGGCGCCTGTGGCGGGAGGGTCGGGCCGAACTCGGCCGAGTGGGCGACGAAGACGCGGCGAGCGCCCGGATAACGGCCGGCGAGCGCATAGGCGCTGGCAGCGTCCTGAACCAGGACGCCGTCGCAGTCGGCGGGCAGTGCCTCCTCGGAGGTGACGACACGCAATCCACGGCCGCGCGCGACGGTCGTCATCTCTCCGAGCTGCCGCGTGTGGATCGTCACCTCGTGGCCCAGTCGCTCGAGGTGCTCTCCGACCGTGAGCAGGTAGGTCTCTGCGCCGCCGAGCGAAGCGAACGTCTCGTATCCAAGGACGATCCGGATAGCCGGTGATCCTAACCCCGCGCCGATTCGCCGCGGACACGCGGGCAAGCTCGAATACTCAAGCGGGCGGACGAATCCGGCGATGCACACATATGGAGCCAACCTACTCCTGGCTGTGCCCGACCCCCCAAGCCCGCGAGCGCTTCCTGGACATGCAGGTTCGTCTGCGGCTCGCGCGCATGGTGACGATCGTCGTGGGCGCCCTCATCGCGGTGGCCTTGGCGTTCTCGACAAGGGCGGGTTGGGCCGTTCTCGCGGCGATGATCGTCATGATCGCCATCGTCGTGCTCGGGGGTTGGCGGCTCGAGCGCCGGAGACGCCCCGAGCTCTGGGTCTTCGCCTCGACGATCGTCAATATCCAGGTCTTGTTGGCCGTCGGGGCCGTGATGACCGGCGGTCCCCGGACATTCCTGGTATGCATGCTCGCGGTGCCCGTGGTCATGGTCGGCGCGCGATTCAGCAGCCACGGGCTCGTGGTCGGGGCTCCGGTGAGCGCCCTGCTGATCGTCGCCACGACCGTCGGCGTCGACCCCGGATACGTCGCCGCGCATCCCGAGTCGCTCGTGGTGCCGCTCGCGCTCGTCCTCTGCATCACGGTCTACATGAGCCCGCTGGTGGCCTCCGACGTCCGCCACCGCGCCGACAGCACCCTCGATCAGCTCACCGGCCTGCTGAACCGTCGGGGGCTCGAGCCGCGGTTCGCCGAGGTCGCCGAACAGGCCGCGCTGACCGGACAGCCGGTCAGCATCGTCGTGGCCGACATCGATCACTTCAAGTCCATCAACGACGAACACGGCCATGCCGTCGGCGACGATGTCCTGCGCGACGTCGCCCATGCGATGCGCCGGGTTCTGCGCACATTCGAGCTCCTCTACCGGCTCGGCGGCGAGGAGTTCATGCTCCTGCTTCCGGGCGCCGACGCCGCGGCCGCCGCCCGGGTCGCCGAGAAGCTGCGCGTCGCGGTCGAGGTGCTTCGGCCCGCGGGTGTCCCGGTGGCCTGCTCGTTCGGTGTCGCGACGGCGTACGACGAGGAGGTCGTCTTCGCGACGCTCGCCAGCGCGGCCGACGCCGCCCTCTACGACGCCAAGCGCAAGGGCCGCAACCGCGTGCAGCAGGACGTGCGCGCGGTGGCAGTGCCCGCGTGACGGTTCGCGCGGCTCAACCGCCGCGCACGACGACGGTCACCACCGGGGTCACCCCGGTCTCGTAGGGGTAGGAGGCCTCGCGCTCGATGCGGGCACGGAAGCGGTAGGCCACCCGGCCGACGGTGGCCTGGAAGCGGTAGGCCTGGCGGAAGCGCCCGCGGGCGTCGGCGCGTACGACGGCGAACGTCCGCCACGCACGACGGTAGAAGGCCTGCAGGGTCACGAGCTTGCCGGCCGCCGGCGGCGGGGCCATCAGCCGGCCCGAGAAGATCACGCTGCGCCCGTTCCGGACCGTGTGCCGGCTCGGGTGTAGCGTGGCGCCGGCCGGCACGCGGAGCATCACGCGGGCGCGGGTGGGCGCGAGGAGCTCGTCGCCCCCATAGGCGAAGTTCAGGGTCCGCGAGGGCCCGGGTGGCGCTCGGTAAGCGAAGGCACCGTCACGACCGGTGCGCAGCGTGGCCACCTGCCGAGCGCCGCCGCCCGTTCGCGGTTCAGCTCCCACCAGCACCGCCCCGCCGGCCACGGGACGCCCAGCGTACGTCTGCAGGGCCCCGCGAACGGTGGCGCTACGGCCGAAGGGCACCGCCAGGCTCCCGCCCAGCGCGACGCGGCCCGTCGACGTGTGACAGACGCGACGGCGAACACGCACCCGCCTTCCGCCGCGTCGCACGGTCACGGCCACGAGACGGCACGTCCGGCGGGCGACTCCGCGCGCCTCACCGACCAGCCTCGTCGCGCTTCGGAGCGGGAGCACGACCACGGCGGGCGACCCGTCGGCGTAGTGGTCGGCGACGCGCTCGTTGCCGGCCACGTCGTGGGCGAGGGCGCGCAGCTCGTAGGACCCGTCCGCGAGCTCGGTGTCCGGGACGAGCGCTGTCAGCCGCGTGCCCGCGAGCGTGGTGGCGAGGGTGCGCCACGCTGCGGTCCCGCGGCGGCGCAGCTCGATCGTGCCCGGAGCCACGCCCGAGAGTTGATCGGTCACGAGGACGGCGAGGCGGCGCGGGTCGCCGCGGTCGGGAGCCTCGAACGCGGCCCCATCCACCTGCGGATCGAGGCGCAGGTGGACGGCGCCGGACGCGTGCGTCGCATCGGCGTTCCCGGCCGCGTCCACGAGCCACACCTGCAGCGTCCAGTCGCCCTGGTCGGGCACAGCGAGCGCGTCGAGGGCGGCGATATCGGTCCCGGCCCGGCTGCCCTCGCGACAGTCGGTGGGCACGGCGGCGCGGCACAGGCGGTAGCGGGCCTCGGCGATGGGGGACGCCTGACCCTGGTCCGGGTTGCCCCAGGACACATCGAACCGGTTGCCGCGATGCCAGCCCTCGCCGCCGGCCACGGACACCGCGAGCGGCCTCCCGGGAGCGTGATTGTCCACGAGCAGGGGCCGATCGACCGAGGACCAGTTGCCGGCGGTGTCGGCACCGGCGAGACGCAGCGTGTGAGGCCCGTCGGCCAGCGCATTGGTGTCGAGGGTGAGGCCACCATCACGGAGGTCGGGGCACGGTACGGCGCGCGCGTCGTCGCACTGGAAGCCATACGGCGCCCACACCGGGTCGCCGAAGTCGTCGCTCCGATACGTCGTTCCGTCCACCTGCAGCGCGATCCGGCGGATCCCCGTGTTGTCGGTGTACGTGCCCCACGCGTCTCCCGAACCCCGGTGCCAGCCCGGGGCGAGCAGAGCGCCGTGGGTCGGGGTGACCGAGGGCGGCACGTTGTCTTCCAACCACACGACGACGTCGCGGAGGTTGGCCCATACGCCGTGGCCGCCGTTCCAATCGGCCTGGCAGCTCACGCTGGCACAGCGAATCCCGACAAGCGCGTGAGCGGCGCCGCCGAGGCCGACCGCCTGGTTGAGGATCCAGCCACCGACCCCGATGTGGCAGGGCTGGAGGCCCCACACGAACTGCTCGCTGGAGTAGTCGGCGCTCCAAACCTCGATGCCGGCCTCCCAACAGCCGCCCTCGTTCTGGCCGCCGAGCGCGCCGTTGAACCACATCGAGTACAGCGAGGTGCCCGCCGGCGCGTCGAACTGTGCCCATGACCCGCCGGAGTACGAAACCCACGACGTCGCGCCGCCGGTCGTCCGGGCGCCGAGGCCCGTGTCGTAGGGGTGGAACTCGCCGGCCGGGCAGACGGCGTAGGGGGCGGTCCCGGGCGAGTTCCCGACTCCGTGCCAGCTCGCGTTACGCGTGTCGCCCGAGCTCATGCACGCGCGCACGCCGTAGATGCCCGCGTGCGCGCGCGGGCTGAAGAAGCACAGCGCACCGAGCGCCGCCAGCAGAGCCAGGCCTGCGATGCGGCGGCGGCGGATCACGGGCCGAACTCCCCACCGGCCGCGGGCGTTGCATCGCCGGCCGCGGCCGCCTGTCCTCCGCCGCCGGCTCCGCCGAATTCGGCGCCGGCGCCAGCCGCCGCCGCCTCGTGGCTGGCCGGAGGCGACGACTCGCCGCCCTCGAAGCCGAACTCCGGCGCGCCGCGGCCACGCCCGGCCCGCGACGCCGGAGAGGGGAGCGGCGTGGCGGACCGGGCGCGAGATGACGAAGCGGGTGCACCCTCGGTGGCGGCCCCCGCGCCGCCCTCGGCGGCTGCCGCGGGCACGGTGGCGCGGGCCGAAACGGCGCGTACGTGCGCCGTGGGGCGCGGACGCTGCGCGGCCCGGTGCCGGGTCCCGGCGGGTCGGTCGTCCACGGCGACCACGCCCCCGCCCAGCGCCGTCGCGGACATCGCAACGGCGGCGAGCTTTCCGCTCGAGGCCGCCTCGAGCCCGGCGTGCAGGCGCTGCGCCGACGCGATC
>JAWVFS010000246.1:0-9462 GCA_033855795.1 Solirubrobacteraceae bacterium
GGCCCCGCCGTCGCCGGGTTATCCCCGGCCCGGAGCAGTCGACCCGGCGCAGCCTCGCCACGTGCCGTCCCGTCCCGTTGCGGCGTCAGCGCGACGAAGCCGACGCCTTGCGGCGGCCGCGGCCGCCGCCGCTGTTGGACCGTGAGCCGGCGGAGCGCGACCGCGAGCGCGTGCTGGAGCGGCGGCGCCGGCTCGTGGAACGGCGCTGCGACGCCGGGATCTCGGCCTGGGCCACGGCGCGGGTCAGCTGCGGGATGAGGCGCTCGAGGAAGCTCCCCATGCGCTCCTCGTCGCGGCGAATCGCCCGTGCGAGCTGCGCCGTCTCCCGGTCTCCGACGGACTCGGCCAGCGCCTCGATCGCGGTGTAGGTCGCGATCTCCTCGGCCTCGTTGGCGTACTCGGTCTTCGCGTTCTTGAGCTGGCGCTCGGCCTCGCCCGTGCCGCGGACCGCGTGCAGCGGACCCTGCGCGAGCGCGACCGCCTTGGCGGCCGTCGCCTGTACGGTGGCGGCGAGCTCGGTGGTTCCGTTGCCGCCGAGCTGCTTGATGCGCCGCTCGACGTCCCGCCCGTGGCGCTTCGTCTCCTGGAGGTGCTGCTGGAGGCGCTTCCTGTAGGTCGCGCGCGTGGCGAGCGCGATGTGCGCCTGGAGCGCGGTCTCGAGCTCCTTCTCCTTCGTATACGCCTCGCTGAGGTACTGCACCAGCTTGGCTTCGCTCTCGGTCTTGGCCATGACGTCCTCTTCTGTGGAATCGATGAAGCCTCCGGCTACCCACCCGGCGCACCCGCTAGTCCTCCCGATCGGTCCGACGGCGTCAGGGGGTCGGCGGCGATTGGCGGCCCGGCAGCCGGGCAGACCGCCTCCTGTAGGCAACCCGAGGAGGGCCGTGATGGCCAAGCGAGACAAGGACCTGTTCGACACCCTGCGGGCGCGTGGCGTCCGAAAGAAGGTCGCCGACCGGGTGGCGAGGTCGGTCAACGGCTCCGCCAAGCCGAAGGCCGCCCGCCGGGCCGTGTCCGATCTGTCGACGGTCGTCGCCGAGATCCAGGACCGGATCCAGGGTGGACCGGAGAAGCGACGGGCCGCCGCGAAGAAGGCAGCGCGGACGCGCAAGCGCAAGGCACAGCGCCGGAGCGACGCCGCCAAGCGCGCTGCCCGCACGCGCGCCTGACCCCGACCGACGCACCCGCGCGATCCGAGCGCGGGTGCGTCCCGCTCCGAGGCGCCGCTCGCGAAGTACGGTGCAAGCCGATGCGAGCCGTGAGCGACCCGTTGGCTGCGCTCTCCGAACGAGAGCGCGGCCTCCTGCGGCCCGCTGCGCTACCCGATTGGATCGAGCCGATGGCCGCGACCCTGACCGATGAGCGCTTCGACGACCCGAACTGGGTCTTCGAGCGCAAGCTGGACGGTGTCCGCTGCCTCGCCTTCAAGGGGCCGGACGGCGTGCGGCTGCTGTCGCGCAACCGGCTGAGCCAGAACCGACGCTTCCCCGAGCTGGCGGCGACGCTCGGACGTGAGCCCGCCGAGGAGCTCGTCGTCGACGGTGAGGTCGTCGCGCTCGAGGGCTCGCGTACGAGCTTCAGCCGGCTGGCACGCCGCGCGCGCGATCCGGTCGCCGTCTACCTGTACGTGTTCGACCTCCTGCATCTCGACGGCTTCGACACGCGCCGGCTCCCGCTGCGGACGCGCAAGGCGCTGCTGCGCCGCGCCGTCGTCTTCGGGGGCCCGCTGCGGTTCACCCCGCACCGCAACCGGGACGGCCGGGCGCTGTCTCGCGACGCGTGTCGCAGGGGCTGGGAGGGCCTGATCGCGAAACGAGCGGACAGCGCGTATGTCGGGAAGCGCTCGCGCGATTGGCTCAAGCTCAAGTGCGGCAACGAGCAGGAACTCGTGATCGGCGGGTACACCGCGCCCCAAGGGAAGCGCGAGGAGTTGGGCGCGCTGCTGCTCGGCTACTTCGAGCGCGGCCGGCTGTGCTACGCCGGCAAGGTCGGGACCGGCTTCGACCGCGAGACGCTGCACGATCTTGCGAAGCGACTCGCGCCGCTGCACCGCGCGGACTCGCCGTTCGCCGACGAGGCGGCGCCCGCGCGCGGCACCACCTGGGTGCAGCCGCGGCTGGTGGCTCAGGTCGGCTTCAGCGAATGGACCCGCGACGGTCGTCTCCGCCATCCGCGCTTCCTCGGCCTGCGCGAGGACAAGGACCCCCGCGACGTCGTGCGCGAGAGGGCGCGCTCGCGTTGACCGAGCGGATCCGTGCCGGCCGCCGCGCGGTCGAGATCACTCACGCCGACCGCGTCGTGTTCCCCGGTGCGGGACTGACGAAGCTCGACCTGGCCCGCCACTACGAACGCGTGGGTCCGGCCATGGTCCCGCACGTCCGCGACCGGCCGCTCGCGCTCGATGCCTATCCCGAGGGCGTGCAGGGCAGCGGCTATTTGATCAAGCAGATCCCCGGCCACTTCCCCGACTGGATCGCCCGGGCCACGGTCCGAAAGCGCGGCGGGGAGGTCACCCACGTCCTCGCGAACGATCGCGCAACGCTCGCCTACCTGGCCGGCCAGAACGTGGTCACGCTCCACGCCTGGCCGAGTCGCGCCGACCGTCCCGATTATCCGGATCGGCTGATCTTCGACCTCGATCCCTCACGGGAGCGTTTCGTCGAGGTGCGCGCGGCGGCGCGGGCGCTTGGCGATCTGCTGCGCGACCTCGGCCTGGTGCCGTTCGCGATGACGACTGGCTCACGCGGACTCCACGTCGTCGTGCCGATGCGCCGCCGCGAGCCCTTCGACGCGGTCCGGGCCTTCGCCCGCGCGGTCGCCCAGGAGCTGGTGGCCGGTGATCCGAAGCGGTTGACCACCGCGCAGCGGAAGGCCGATCGGGGGCAGCGAATCTTCGTCGACGTCAACCGCAACGGCTACGCGCAGCACGCGGTGGCCGCGTACGCCGTGCGCCCGCGAGCCACCGCGCCGGTCGCCACGCCGTTGCGGTGGGACGAGCTCGAGGACCGCCGGCTTTCGCCCGAGCGCTGGACCGTCCCGACGATCGGCGACCGGTTGGACGCCGAGGGCGATCCGTGGAAGGCCATCGGGTCCCACGCACGGGCATTGGGCCCGGCAATTCGCACGCTCCAGCGCGCCTGACGCGGTTTGCGTCACGGTCGATCCGGTTACACGCCAGGAGGATGAGTCTTCAAGAGGAAGAGCGCACCGACACCGCGCCTCCTCCGCGCGAGGAGGCGGACCACGGCGAGGAGCCGGCGCGCAAGCAATCCGACCAGCTCCCGGAGGAACGCCCGGCCTCCGAACGGGAGGACTCCGACGACGAGGCCGACGCGCCGTCGAGCTAGCTGCCGTGGACGACGAGCTCGAACAGCGGAGGGAGCAGGAGCGCCGCCCGGTCGAGGAGGCCGGCGGCGGCGAGGCCGAGGGTTTCGAGCAGGCCGAGGAGGAGCTCATCGAGCACGCCGAGCACACGAGTGGCGAGGGCATGCCCCGCCTCGACGAGCTCGGCGAGGAGGCCGAACGCGATCCGGCCACCTACGGCGAGGCCGACGAAGAGGACGTGACCGAGGTCGTCGAGGATCCGGGAGAGGGCCCTGACGATCCCGGTCGTGGACCGGGCCTGGCCAGCGAGCGCTGAGCCGCGTGGGCGCGGGGGAGGGCGCCGGCGCCGAGGCCTTCCTTCCCGACCGCATGTCGATGCGGGCGCTGCGCGAGGCGGCGGCTCGCTGCCGCGGCTGCGGGTTGTACGAGAAGGCCACGCGGACCGTCTTCGGAGAGGGGCGCCGCAACGCCCGCATGATGCTCGTGGGCGAGATGCCGGGAGACCGGGAGGACCTCGAGGGGCACCCGTTCGTGGGTCCCGCCGGTCGGGAGCTGGACCGGGCCTTTGAAAAGGTCGGCATCGACCGCCGCGACGTCTACCTGACCAACGCCGTCAAGCACTTCAGGTTCGAGGAACGCGGAAAACGGCGCATCCACCAGACGCCGAAGCGCGGCGAGGTCGACGCGTGCCGGCCGTGGCTGGACACCGAGATCAAGCTGGTGCGCCCGCGGGCGCTGGTCCTGCTCGGCGCGGTGGCGGCCAAGGCGCTGCTGGGAAGTGGCTTCACGCTCACCCGGCACCGCGGTGAGCTGCTCGACGTGGACCTGGCGCCGATCGTGACCGCCACCATCCATCCGGCGGCGATCCTGCGGACGCGCGACAACGCGGCGCGCTACCGCGAGCGACGACGATTCGCCGACGACCTACAGGTCGCCAGGCGAGCGCTCGAGGAAGAATCCTCGGTCCGCTAGCGCCGGCCCGTTACGAAGCTGGGTGTCTGCGGTCGTGCCGCACCGGGACGTCGTCCCGGCGTCGATCCTCGATGTGGCGCACCACCGTGCGGCGGCCGCCGCAGGCGCACTCATCGGTCAGTTCCGGGCGGCGGACCGCCACGGCGCTGTAGCTGAGCGCGCCACACCGCTCGCACGTGATCTCGGCCACCACCACCCCCGCCATCGAGAGCGCATGCTATCCGAGCTCAGCCGCCCGCCGGCCGCGCCGGGCGCGCCGGACCGGCGCGCGTCCCGGCGGCTGTCGGGGCGCTTCGCGGACCGGCGCCGGTGGAATCGGCCGGGTGATCGCCTCGTCGCCGCGGAGCTCGAAACGCTCGCCGTGATGCCCGATCTCGACCGGCTCTCCGGTCAGGAGCCGGTACGTCGCCTCCCGCGGTTCCACCTCGACCTTCAGCCGGCGCTCCCGAAACGCCATGCGGAACGCGAGCCGGGAGATCGCCTCGGGCAGGCGGGGCGCGAAGTTGAGCTCGCCGCCGTGGTCGCGCATCCCACCCAGTCCCGCCACGATCGCGATCCAGGTGCCCGCCAGGGAGGCGATGTGTACGCCGTCGCGCGTGTTGTGCTCGAGGTCGTCGAGGTCCATGAGGGCCGCCTCGCCGAGGTAGTCGTAGGCGAGCTCGGAATGACCGACCTCGGCCGCAACGACCGCCTGGGTGCAGGCCGAAAGCGACGAGTCGCGAACGGTCAGTCCCTCGTAGTAGTCGAAGTCCCGCGCCTTCTCCTCGGCGGTGAAGGCCTCGCCGCACACATGCAGGGCCAGGACGAGGTCGGCCTGCTTGACGACCTGCTTGCGGTAGAGGTCGAAGTAGGGGAAGTGCAGCAGGAGCGGGTACTGGTCGGGCTTGGTAGCGGCGAAGTCCCACTCGTCGTGCTGCGTGAACCCCTCGGCTTGCGAATGCACCCGCAGGACGTCGTCGTGGGGGATGACCATCGCCTGCGCCGCGTCGCGCCACGAGGCCGCCTCCTCCCGGTCGACACCGAGCGCCGCGGCCGTGTCCATGTGGCGCTCGGATGCCTCGGCGGCGGCACGGAGATTCGCCGCGGCCAGCAGGTTGGTGTAGATGTTGTTGTCGGCGATGGCGCTGTATTCGTCGGGGCCCGTGACCCCGTCGATGCGGAAGCGACCGCGCGCGTCGTGGTGACCCAGCGATCGCCACAGCCTCGCCGTCTCCACCAGTAACTCGATGCCCTCCCCGCTCGCGAAGCCGGCATCATGGGTCGCGGCCTCATAGCGCGCCGCGGCACGGGCGATGTCCCCGTTGATGTGGAAGGCCGCGGTTCCGGCCGGCCAGTAGCCCGAGCACTCCTCGCCGGCGATCGTGCGCCACGGGAAGGCTGCGCCCCGCAGCCCGAGTTGCTTTGCGCGGTCGCGGGCCAACTCGAGCGTGCTGTGGCGCCATCGCAGCGCGTCGCGCGCAGCGTCGGACGAGGTGTAGGTGAGGACGGGAAGCACGAACATCTCGGTGTCCCAAAAGGCGTGCCCGTCGTAGCCGGGGCCAGTCAGGCCCTTCGCCGGGATGGCTCTCTGTTCGGCCCGCGCACCGGACTGGAGCACGTGGAACATCGCCACTCGCACGCCCTGCTGGACCTCGGCGTCACCCTCGACCTCGACGTCCGCGCGCTCCCAGAACTCGTCGAGGTAGGAACGCTGCGCCGCGAGGAGCCCGTCCCATCCGATGTGTTTGGCCTCGCTCAGCGCGGCCTCGACCTGGTCGCGCACGGCCGGCTCCGAGCGCTCGCTCGACCAGCCGTACGCCAGGAACTTGATGAACGAGACCTTCTCGCCGGCTGGGATCTCGGTCGCGGCGCTGACGCGCGCCAGGTCGTCCTCGGACTCGGAGGTCGCCTCGATGTCGTCCGGTCCGTCGGCCACGTGGTCCATCCCGGCCGCCAGCCGCAGGCCGCTGCTCTTGGTTACGTGGACGAGCACGGCCCGCCGGCCGTGGGCGGTCGACTGCTCGGCGACGAGCGGGGAGCTGATCGCGGCCGCCGCGCGCGGGTCGCGGCCGCCTCCGGGCACGGGCTCGTTGGCGACGAGCTCGGACTGGACGACGACGGGCGTGGTCCCCTCGCCGAGCGGCTCGACCTCGAACCGGATGGCGGCGATGGCGCGGTGGGGGAAGGACACGAGCCGAGTGCTGGTCACGCGCACGGCCTTCCCGGCTGGCGAGACCCATTCGACGGTCCGGCGAAGCACTCCGGCGCGCAGGTCGAGCACGCGCTCGTGGGACCGGAGCTCGCCGTAGCGCACGTCGAAGGGCTCGTCCCCGAGCAGGAGGCGAATGATCTTGCCGTTGGTGACGTTCACGATGGTCTGGCCGGCCTCGGGGTCGCCGTAGGCCGGCTCGGCGTGGGGGAGCGGGGTGACCTCGTACAGGCCGTTGACGTAGGTGCCCGGGATGCCGTGGGGCTCGCCCTCGTCCAGGTTTCCGCGAAGTCCGAGGTGGCCGTTGGCGAGCGCGAAGAGCGACTCGGTCTGCGCCAGGCGATCGAGGTCGAGCTCGGTCTCGCGGAGCGCCCACGGCTCGACGGAGAAGGTGCGCTGCTCGATCACCGTTCGTCGAGCAGGTCGGCGAGGTCCGTGACGACGGTGTCGGCGCCGTGCGCCCGCAGCGCGTCGGCCTGACCCACGCGGTCGACGCCGACGACGAAGCCGAAGCTCCCGGCGCGCCCCGCCTCGACTCCCGCGAGCGCGTCCTCGAAGACCGCCGCTTCGCTCGGCTCCACGCCGAGCGCGCGGGCGCCGGCCAGAAAGGTGTCCGGCGCCGGCTTGCCCTTCAGGCGCTCGCGCTCGGCCACCGCGCCGTCGATCCGCGCCTCGAGGTAGTGCTCGATGCCCGCCGCCTCGAGCACGTCCTGGCAATTGGTGCTCGAGGAAACCACCGCGCGCCGAAGGCCGGCCTCGACCGCCGCCTCCAGATAGCGCACGGACCCGGGGTAGGGGTCCACGCCGTCCTTGCGGATCATGCGCAGGACGATCTCGTTCTTGCGGTTGCCCAGGCCGCAGATCGTCTCGCGATCCGGTGGGTCGTCAGGGCTTCCCTCCGGCAGCTCGATCCCGCGGGCCGCGAGGAAGGAACGGACGCCGTCGTAGCGCGGCTTGCCGTCGACGTGCTCGTCGTAGTCCTGCTTCGCGTCGAAGGATGCGAGCGACTGGCCGGTGCGCTTCGCCCGATCCTGCAGGTAGGCGTCGAACATCTGCTTCCAGGCCGCGGCATGGACCTTGGCGGTATCCGTGAGCACGCCGTCGAGGTCGAAGAGGCACGCACGAACGTTGTCGGGAAGGCCGAGCACGCCGCGAGCCTAGCCGGGGTCGGCGAGCGGCCTGGCCGTGGCCTCCTCGATCGCGTCGGGGTCGACGTGACCCTCGTAGCGGGCGAGCTTGCCGTCACGCACCCAGAACACGAACGTCGGATGGTCCTCGAAGTCGGCGTTGCTCATGTGCAGGTGGCCGCGCAGGTGGACGTCGAGCGCCACCGGGTCGGCGGCCTGGCGAACGCGCTCGACCTCCATCGTCAGCGGAGTGCGGACCGCGAGGTACTCCGTCACGAACGCGCTCATCCCGTCGATCCCGCGGAACGGGACGTCGGTCCACATGAACGGGCGCAGTTCGACGTCGGGCGTCGAGTGCTCGAGCAGCCAGTCGAGGTCGCGGTGCTCCCAGGCCCGCAGCACGCCGCGGGCGAGATCGACCTCGGGGCCGGCGGGAGGTGTGTCTGGAGGCATGTCGGCACGGTACCGCGGGCGCCGGTGAGGCAATAGGCTCGACGCGATGCCTTCAGCCAACGAGGACCGGCATCGCGTCGTCGTCATCGGCGGGGGCTTCGGCGGCCTCCAGGCGGCGATCAAGCTCAGCCGCGGCCCGGTCGACGTCACGCTCGTCGATCGGCGCAACTTCCATCTCTTCCAGCCGCTGGCCTACCAGGTGGCGACCGGCGCCCTATCGCCGGGGGAGATCTGCTACCCGCTGCGGATCATCTTCAAGCGGCGTCGCAACGTCCGCGTGCTCATGGCCGAGGTCACGGGATTCGATCTCGCCTCCCGCCGGGTGGAGCTGGAGCCGATCGGCGCCCGGAGCGGCTCGTCGATCCCCTACGACACGCTGATCGTCGCCGGCGGCTCCCAGTACTCGTATTTCGGCCACGACGACTGGCGGGCCGCCGCTCCCGAGCTGAAGTCGCTGGAGGGAGCGCTCGAGCTCCGGCGCCGGATCCTGGAGGCCTTCGAGGCCGCCGAGGTCGAGCCCGATCCCGACCGGCGCGCCGCCTGGCTGACCTTCGTGGTCGTCGGCGGCGGGCCGACCGGCGTGGAGATGGCCGGACAGATCGGCGAGATCGCGCGCGACACGCGGCGGGACTTCCGGGCAATCGACTCACGCCAGGCGCGCATCCTCCTGGTGGAGACGTCGGACCGACTCCTCGGGACCTTCCCCGCCTCGCTGTCGGCCAAGGCCGCCCGCTCGTTACAGCGCCTGGGCGTCACCCCGCGTCTCGGCGAGACCGCGGTCGACATCGACGAGCAGGCGGTGACCCTCCAGAACCCACATGGCGACGTCGAGCACGTCCCGGCCCGGACGACGATCTGGGCGGCCGGAGTGACCGCCTCGAGCCTCGCGGCGACGCTCGGCGAGCTGAGCGGCGCCGAGACGGACCGGGCGGGCCGCGTCACGGTGGAACCGGACCTCTCCCTGCCGGGGCATCCCGAGGTCATCGCCCTCGGCGACATGGTGCGCATCCGCCGCGTCGACGGCGAGCCGCTCGTGCTCCCTGGGCTCGCGCCGGTGGCGATGCAGCAGGGCCGCTACGCCGGCCGGCTCGTCCGCAACCGCCTTCGGGGACGCCAGACGCCGGTGTTTCGCTACCGCGACAAGGGCAACCTCGCGACCATCGGCCGGGCGAGCGCCGTCGCCGACCTCAACTTCATCAAGCTCAGCGGCTTCGTCGCCTGGGTCGGCTGGCTCGTGGTGCACCTGTGGTACCTGATCGGCTTTCAGAACCGCCTCCTCGTCCTCATCCGCTGGTCGTTCAGCTTTTTCACCCACGGCCGCGGCGCCCGTCTGATCACCGGCGAGGAGGCACCGCCAGGCAGGTGAGGGAGCCGGCTCGCAGGAGGCGGAGGGCCGTC
>JAWVFS010000247.1:0-13866 GCA_033855795.1 Solirubrobacteraceae bacterium
TGGCCGGTGCCGGCGGCAACTGCCGCCTGGTCGTCGAGCGCTCCGACCTCACCGACTCGAGTATCGCCGCCGGCATCGTGGACGCTACAAACCGCGGTGCCCAGGCGGTCAACCTCTCCCTCGGCGACCAGGGCGGCCGCCCGCCTGTGGACGCGTTCGTGTCGGCGATCGGCTACGCCACCGGCCACGGCGTCGTCGTGGTGACCGCGGCGGCGGATGACGCGGTGACAGACCAGGGCCAGCCCGCGAGCCTCGTGCAGCCCCCCGGGACCGGACCCGATCTGAACCAGAACCTCGGCCTGTCCGTCACGTCGGCCGACTTCTTCGACGGCCCGTCCGGCGGCGGGGTCGGCAGCGAGATCTCGATGGCGGCGTACGGCTCGTTCGACACGTTCGGCGGCTCCGCCGGCCCGAAGGGCATCTTCGGCGCGTTCCCGGCGGGCTGCAGCACTCTCGAGAGCTCCGCCTGCCCGACGGTGCTGCCTCTGGCCGGCTGCCAATGCCGAACGAGCTTCGGCGGTGATAGCCGCTACGCCTACCTCCAGGGGACCTCGATGGCATCGCCCCAGGTTGCCGCCGCGGCGGCGGTGATCCGGACGGTCAACCCCGACCTGTCCGCCGCCGACGTGGTTCGGCTGCTCAAGCAGACGGCGCGTCAGCCGGGCAGCAGCGCGCATTTCTGGAACGCGACGCTGGGGTGGGGGGTCCTCGATGCCGGGTCGGCCGTGGACACGGCCCGCCGCATCGACCGCCGGCCGCCGAGCTCGAAGCTGCGGGCGCCGAAGCTCGTGCGCGGCACCCGGTTCACGCTCCGCTGGAGCGGCCGCGACACGGCCGCACCCGGCCTGCCGCCCTCGGGCATCCGCTTCTTCGACGTGTATGCCTCGCGCAGCGGGCGGCCCTATCAGCGCATCGCGCACACGACCAAGAGGCAGATGAAGTTCCGGGGGCGCCGCGGCTCGACCTACCGCTTCTTCACCGTGGCCACGGACCGCGCGGGCAACCGCGAGCGGCGCCACCGCAGGGCTGACGCCACGACGCGAGTCCGGCGCTAACGGTGTCTAGGCCCCCGTGGGCGTGCGGCGGCCGCTGTCGGCCTTCGTCGACTTGGCGTCGCTGCCGTTGCCGCCCTTCGCCGCCGCACCCTGCGCGCGCGCCGCGCGCTTGAGCTCCTCGAGCGAATCCACGATCCCCTGCTGGATCACGTCGAGGTCGGGTAGCGCGTCGTAGTCGGCCAGCAGGCCGAAGTTCAGCTTCCCGTTGTAGGACATGATCGCGATCGCCAGGGCGTGATTCTCGGGCAGGAACGCCACCGGGACCAGGTCCTGCAGCTCGCGGCCGAGCACGTAGAGCGGGAATTGCGGTCCGGGCACGTTCGTGACGATCAGGTTGAACAGGCGGGTGGAGAAGTTGATCCGCGACGCCTGCGCGAGGATCGTGGGCGGTGCGAAGTTGTTGACGCTGGCGATCACCTCGGCGCCGAGCGCCTGCTTGGACTCCTTGAGGCCGTCCATCTCCCGCTTGACGAACCGGAGGCGCGCCACGGGGTCGGCTATGTACACGGGCAGCGGCCCGCGCATGGCGGCGATGCGGTTGCCGAGGCCCCGATCCTCCTCGCCCCGGATCGAAACGGGGACCAGGCCGCGCAGCTCGAGGCCCTCGGTGCGCACCCCGCGCGAGTGCAGCCACTCGCGCAGCGCTCCCGCCACGACGGTCAGCATGACGTCGTTGACGGTCCCGCCGAGCGCGTTCTTGACCTGCCTGAACTCGTCCAGCTCGAAGCGGACGATCCCGATCCGGCGGTGCGGCCCGATGGCGACGTTGAGCGGGGTGTCGGGCGCCGCGTTCAGGCCGGCCCAGGCCACCTCGCCGACGCCCTCGATCGCCTCGCGCGCCTTGTGGATCGCCGACTCGGGGTGCGTGGCCGCCGACACCGCGCGAGCGGCAACCTCGACGCCGCTCTTGACGACCCCCCGAAGCCCGGCGGCGACCATCTCGGCGGCCGAGGGCTCGCGCGCCGCCGTCCACTCCGCCTCGGCCTCGAGATCGGGCGCCGTGGGCACCGGTTCGAGGTCGAACAGCACCGTTGCGAGGTCGACGCCGGCTATCCCGTCGATCAGCGCGTGGTGAGTCTTGGTGATCAGCGCGAAGCGGTTGTCCTCGAGGCCCTCGATCATCCACGTCTCCCACAGCGGCTTGGCCCGGTCCAGGCGCTGGGAGAAGATGCGCGCGGCCAGCCGCAGCAGCTGCTCCTCCGAGCCCGGCTCGGGCAGCGCCGTGTGGCGCACGTGGTACTCGAGGTTGAAGCTGTTGTCGTCCACCCACAGCGGCCGGCCGGTCTCCAGCGGTGGGGTCGCCAGCTTCTGGCGATAGCGCGGGACGAGGTGCAGCCGGCCGCGGATGTGGTCGAGGAAGTCCTGGATCGCCGGGGGCGGCCCCTCGAAGATCGTGAGTCCGCCCACGTGCATGTGCGACGAGTGACCTTCGTTGTGCAGGAACGACGCGTCGATCGACGTCAACCGGTCCAGGTGGTGTGTCTGCGCCATCGGAAATTCCTCGCTTCCAGGGTCTCGGCAAGCCTAACTGACAACTGACAACTGAGAACTGACAACTACAGTGCGGCCTCGTGCCCCAGATCCTCTTCGTCACCAGCCGCAGAGCGAGCTTCATCACCGTCGACCGCGAGCTGCTGGCGCAGCGCTACGAGATCCGGGACCTCTACCAGCCCGGACGCGGCGGGAGCCCGCTGCGCGTGATGCGGGCGATGCGCGGCTGCGACGCCGTCGTCGGCTGGTGGGCGTCGTGGCACACGTTCTGGCCGATCACGCTGGCGTGGTTGTTGCGCCGGCCGTCCGTACTCATCGTCGGGGGTTTCGACACCGCGAACGAGCCCGATATCGGCTACGGCTACCAGCAGGGTGGCGGGCGGGCGCGGCTGAGCCGGTGGATCATGCGCCGGGCGGACGTCCTCGCCACCAACTCCGCCTACTCCCGGGAGGAGATCGAACGCAACACGGGCATCCCGCGGGATCGGGTGACGGTGATGCACCACGGAGTCCCGGACCCGTTCGGGGCCCTGCCCGAGAAGCCGGCCGAGCCCCTGGCCCTCACCGTCGGGAACGTCGACCGCCCGAACCTCGAGCGCAAGGGCCTGCGCGCGTTCGCCGAGGCCGCCGCGCGGCGGCCGGAGGTGGAGTTCGTGCTCGCCGGGCGCTTCGTCGACGACGCCGGTGAGCAGCTGCGCGCGCAGGCACCGCCGAACCTGCGGCTGACCGACTGGGTCGAGGAGGACGAACTGCTCGACCTCTACCGTCGGGCCGCGGTGTACGTGCAGCCCTCGCGACATGAGGGCTTCGGTGTGTCGGTGGCGGAGGCGATGCTCGCGGGCTGTGTGCCGGTGGTGACGCGGGCGGGAGCGCTGCCCGAGGTGGTGGGCGACAGCGGCGTCCAGATCGATATCCCGGCCGAGCCCGGGGCGATCGCGGCGGCCATCGTCGAGGCGCTGGCGCGGGGGGCCGGCGCCCGCGCGGCAGCGCGCGAGCGCGTGCTGCGCGAGTTCTCGCTCGATGCTCGGGCGGCCGCGCTGCACGATCTCGTCGAGCGGGCGCTGGCCGGGCGATAGGGTCGTCCGAAACGACGAGGGGAGCTGACCATGTACGTCTTCTTCAGTGGCCGCCGGCTGAAGCCGGGTTCGTTCGAGCAGTTCCGCCGCGCCTGGCAGCCGGGCGAGGGCGAGGACGACCTGCCGCCCGGCGCGGTCGCCATCTACCACGCCCGCAACCGCAAGGACCCCGACGAGGTCATCTCGTTCGGGATCTTCGACGTCGACGACCCGGCCGAGGTTCGCGGCGACGAGCAGGCCGAGCTCAAGCGCCAGGATGCGATGGCGGCCTTCGTCAAGAACATCCCGATGGAGGGCGTCTACGAGGTGATCGAGGAGATCAAGCCGTAGATGTAGCCGACGACGCCTCGCCCGGCCCGGGCTTCACCGCTCCGTAGCGCTCCCAGTGGCGCGCCGGGATGTCGGCCGCGTCCTTGTACCAGTACCAGGTGCAGGGATCGGTCGAGTAGTCCTCGGGCGGGTCGGACGGGTACAGCGGATGGCCGCTCCACTGGATCGGGAGCGACTCGTTCATGAACGAGCAATGTGTGCAGTACAGGGGGAAGTCCTTGCGCCCGTAGGACCAGTCGTGCGCGGCGCGCGTGCGTCCGTACCCCTGCTTCTCGTACAGCCCGCGGCGAACCAGTCGCTGGCCCGACCCGCACGGGTTCATCGTGAAGGTGACCTTCTCGTCGTCCTCGGTGATCTCAAAGCTCCCCGGCGCCTCGCCCACGCCAGAGGCCGAGTGAGCCCGCCACGTGGCCGCCAGCAGGTAGACGAGCTGCCTGCGCGGCAGTGCGTTGATGGCGTCGTGGTGGCGCTTCCAGCCGCGCTCGGTGCACTGCGTCCAGGCGTCGGCGACGCCCTCGTCGCCGAGGCGGTCCTGCACGAACGAGATCAGCCCCAGCACCGACTCCGCCATCAGGTCGTGCAGCATCAGCCACTCGTGCTTCATCTCCTCGCACAGCGCCCGCGCGCGCTCGGGCTCGCCGGCGTCGATTGCCTCGATCGCGCGGTCCATCGTGGGGCGGGAGAGCTCCCGCAGCTCCTCGTCGGAGAACCATCGCTCGGTCACGCTCGTTCCTCCTTGGCTCGTCACTACCCTCCCGCGCATCTTGACCGAGCCCGAGGAGCTGCGCGAGGAGCTGGCCGCCGTGGTGGGGGAGGACCTCGGCGCCACCGTGCGCATCGAGGACCTCGAGCCGCTGGTGGGCGGCGCCTCCCGCGAGCTCTGGTCGTTCGATCTCGTCGTCGGAGAGGAGCGAAGGCGATGCGTGCTCCGACGCGACCCGGAGGGCGTCGGGGACCCGACGGGGCGCCGCCGCGAGTGGGAGGTGCTGCGCGCCGCGTACGACGGCGGGGTGCCCGTCCCCGAGCCGCTGTGGTTCGTCGAGTCGGATCGCGGCGCGGGGTTCGTGATGGAGTGGCTGGACGGCGAGGCCATCGCGCGGCGACTGCTGCGCGACGATCGCTACGCCGGGGCGCGCGAGCGCCTGACCGGCCAGCTCGCCGCCGCCGCCGCGCGCACGCACGCGATCCCGCTGGCGGAGCTGCCCTCTGTCGACGTTCCCGGCGGCCCGCCGGCCGAGGCCGCCGTCACGGCGCTGGAGACCGAGCTCGACCGCATCGGCGAGCCGCACCCCGCGCTCGAACTGGGACTGCGCTGGCTGCGCCGCCACCTGCCCGAGCCGGTCGCGCCGGGCCTGGTGCACGGCGACTTCCGCACCGGAAACTTCCTGGTGGACGAGAGCGGCCTGGTCGCAGCGCTGGACTGGGAGCTGTGTCACGCGGGCGACCCCGCCGAGGACCTCGGCTGGCTGTGCATCCGCTCGTGGCGCTTCGGGGCCGACCAGCACCCGGCGGGAGGGTTCGGCTCGCGCGACGAGCTGCTCGAGGCCTACACGGCCGCCGGCGGGCGTGAGGTCACCCGCGAGGCGCTGCGCTTCTGGGAGGTGCTCGGCAACGTCCGCTGGGGCGTGATCTGCCTGGTGCAGGCCGACGCGCACCTGTCGGGCTCCGTGCAGTCGTTGGAGCGGGCGGCGATCGGGCGCCGGACGTGCGAGCCGGAGTGGGATCTGCTGGCGATGATCGGGGACGACTGATCGGATCGGACCGGCAGGCGGCGACCTGCACAGCTCGCGGCTCACCGCCAGTGGGCGCATCCCCTGCGAGTTCTGCATCGTGGGCGTGCATAACTCGCGGCGGCCCGGTCTCGGCGACGTGACTCGCGTGTCGTGCACGTTTCCCGCCGCCATCCGTGAAGACCGTGCCTGATGATCCCGACCATGCAGGACCGCCCGGATGCTCATGAACTCGTCGCCGCGATCGCGATGTTCCTGTCGGACGAGGTGCGCCCGGAAGTGCCGGGCGAGTTGCGTTTCCAGGTGCTCGTTGCTGCGAACGCGTGCGCGATTCTGGCGCGAGAGCTCGCCTCCGACGGAGACCCCGTCGTTGAGGAAGCGGCTCGCCTGCGCGCGCTGGTCGGTGATGATCGTGACGCCTGGCTGGTTGAGACGGAGTCGGGTCGCCGTCACCTCGCCGACGGCGGCGAGTTTCGCGCGCTTCAGCAGGAGGTCGCACGCGCCATCCGCGCCGGCGACCTGGACGACCGCTTCGGGGAGGCGGTGGACGTTCTGCGCGAGTCGGTCCGGGCAAAGCTCGCCGTGGCCCATCCGGGCTACGACGGTCTCGCAGACGACGGTCGCGATTGACGGGGCGAAACTTCGGAGAAGCTGCCCTGTTGAGGGCATTGGTGGAGCTACGTGGAGCCGTCAGCCGTCTGTTCGTCGTCGCATGCGCGCTCGTCGCGCTGGGTGTGGCCGCGCCTGCCGCGGCGTCTGCCGCGTCGATCAGCATCTCCGATGTCACCCCGTTGGAGGGCAACTCGGGTTCGACGACGGCCAACTTCGTCGTCCATCTCGACGCGGACGCCCCGGCGGGTGGTGTCACGGTTGACTACGCGACGCAGAACGGGTCCGCGATCGCGCCCGGCGACTACACCGCGACCTCCGGCACGGCGACGATCGCCGCTGGGACCACCGACGCCGTAGTCCCGGTCTCGATCGTGGGCGACACGCTCTCGGAGGGGAACGAGACGTTCACGGTCAAGCTCTCGAACGCGTCGGGCGGCAACACGATCGCGGACGACACCGGCACCGGCACGATCATCGACGACGACCCCCTGCCCTCGCTGCGCGTCAACGACGTGAGCGTCACCGAGGGCAACACCGGCACCCGCAACGCCACCTTCACGGTGACCCAGTCGGCGGTCGCCGGGCGCGACGTGACGGTCCATTACGCGACCTCCGACAACAGCGCGAAGGCGCCGGGCGACTACACGCCCGTGTCCGGCACCCTCACGATCCCGGCGGGCGCGACCTCGCGCACCGTGACCGTGCCCGTTCGCGGTGACACGATCGACGAGAACACCGAGACGTACAACCTCAATCTCTCCGGCGCGAGCGGAGCGACCATCGCCGACTCGCGCGGTGTCGGCACGATCCGGGATGACGACCCCGCACCGGGGATGACTGTGGGCGACGCCCGCGTGCGCGAGGGCAACCGCGGCCTCACCCGGATGTTCTTCGTCGTGCGGCTCTCGCAGGTCAGCGGCAAGACGATCACCGTGCGATACGCCACCGAGCGGCGCTCGGCGATCTCCGGCAGCGACTACCAGAGCACCACCGGGACGCTGACGATCCCCGCCGGGGCCGCCACCGGCGTCATCGGAGTGAACATCATCGGCGACACGCGTCCGGAGGCCGACGAGAACTTCAACCTCAGGCTTTCCAGCGCCCGCAACGCGTCGCTGCGCGACTCCCTCGCGGTGGGCACGATCGTCAACGACGACGTCCCGCCCCGGCTCACGTCCTATCGCCTGTCGCCGAAGGTCTTCCGGGCCGCGGGCCGCGGCGGCAGCGTCGCGCGCGCGCCGGTGGGGACGACCGTGCGCTTCCGTCTCTCACAGGCTGCCTCGGTGACCTTCCGTGTCCAGCGCGCCCGGCCGGGCCGCCTGGTCGGCGGCCGGTGCGTGGCACCGCGCCGCTCGAACCGCGGCCGCCGCGCCTGCGTCCGTTACGTGACCCTCCGCGGGAGCTTCACCGTCGCCGGCAAGGTCGGGGCCAACGTGGTCCACTTCACGGGCCGCCTGCGAAACCGCCGCCTCGCATCGGCCCGGTACCGGCTGGTGGCGCAGGCCCGCAACTCGCGCGGGAGCTCGCCGGCGCGCGCGGTTCGCTTCCGGATCGTCCCCTGACCCAGGCGCCGGAGTAGATTTCCTTCCGAACCCGAGGAAGGAGCGGACGACCATGGCATGGGATTTCTCGACGGAGCCCGAGTTCCAGGCGCACCTGGACTGGATGGCGGAGTTCGTGCGCGAGGAGGTCTGGCCGATGGAGACGCTCGACCTCGATCTCGAGCAGATCGAGCGCGCCATGGCGCCGCTGCAGGAGAGGGTCAAGGAGCGGGGGCTGTGGGCGGCGCACCTGGATCCCGAGCTGGGCGGCCAGGGCTACGGCCAGGTCAAGCTCGGGCTCATGCACGAGATTCTCGGGACCTCGCCCTACGCGCCCTTCGCGTTCGGCAACCAGGCGCCGGACTCCGGGAACTCGGAGATCCTCGCCCTCGCGGGAACGCCCGAGCAGAAGGACCGCTGGCTGCACCCGCTCCTGGCCGGCGACCTGAAGTCGGCCTTCTCGATGACCGAGCCCGAGACCGCGGGCTCGGACCCGACGCTGCTTCAGAGCCGAGCCGTGCGTGACAGCGACGAGTGGGTCATCAACGGCCACAAGTGGTTCTCGTCCAACGCCTCGATCGCCGACTTCCTGATCGTGATGGTCGTGACCGACCCGGAGGCCCGGCCCTACCAGCGCGCCTCCATGATCATCGTCCCGACCGACACGCCCGGCGTGGACATCGTGCGCGACGTGCCGACGATGGAGCATCCGACCGAGCAGTTCGGGCGCTACGGCGGCCACGCGGAGATCTACTACCGCGACGTGCGCGTGCCCGCCGAGAACCTGCTCGGCGCCGAGGGCGCCGGCTTCCTCATCGCCCAGCAGCGGCTCGGCCCGGGCCGCATCCACCACTGCATGCGCTGGCTCGGCGTTTCCAAGCGCGCCTTCGACATGCTGTGTGAGCGCTCGCTGTACCGCGAGGCGCACGGGTCCGTGCTGGCCAAGAAGGAAACGGTCCAGAACTGGATCGCCGACTCGGCCGCCGAGATGCAGGCCGCGCGCCTGATGACGCTGCACGCCGCGTGGAAGATGGACACCGAGGGCGCGGCGGCGGCTCGCCAGGAGATCTCGCTGATCAAGTTCTACGGCGCCAACGTGCTGTGCAACGTGGTCGATCGGGCGCTCCAGGCTCACGGCTCGCTCGGCTATTCCACCGACCTCCCGCTCGAGGCGATGTACCGCTACGCGCGCGCGGCCCGGTTCTACGACGGGCCCGACGAGGTCCACCGCGCCTCGGTGGCGCGGCAGATCCTGCGCGGCTACGAGCCGCCGGCCGACGGGATCCCGAGCGAGCACGTGCCGACGCGGCGAGCGGCCGCGCAGGAGAAGTTCGCCGATCTGTTGGAGCTCGTGACGCAGAACGACTAGTCGTCAGTCGTCAGTCGTCAGTCGTCAGTTGTGAGGGTTCTGGTCGTTGCGTTGGTCCTGCAGGTGTTCGTTGCGGGGGCGTTCATCGCTCTCGCCGCCACGGACTTCTCGGTGTTTCGCGGTGGCGGGTCCGGTGGTGGTCCGCAGGCGAGCGTTGACCGCTTCGACGGCCCGCGCGCGTTTCGCGAGCTGAGGGCGCAGGTGGCGCTGGGGCCGCGGCCCGCGGGGTCGGCCGCCTCGCGGCGGCTGGCGGAGCGGTTGCGCGCCGAGCTGCCGGCGGGGGCGTTCGAAGCGGTGCCCGGCGGCCTGCGCAACGTCGTCGGTGCGCTGCCCGGTCGCGAGCCCGCGATCCTCGTCGCTGCGCACTACGACACGAAGGACCTGCCGGGCTTCGTCGGGGCCAACGACGGTGCGGGGGGGACGGCCGCGGTGATGGAGCTGGCGCGTGCGCTTGGGCGATCCGGGGCGCGCGGAGACCGCGCGGTGCGCTTTGCCCTCTTCGACGGCGAGGAGAGCCCGCGCGGGTCGCGCGCCTTCCTGCGGGACGGGCTGCGCGGCAGCCGCGCGTACGCGCGCGCCCACGCCGGTCGGCTACGGGAGGTCGTGGTCGTGGACTTCGTCGCCGACCGCCGCCTTTCGCTCCCGCGTGAGCGCAATTCGGATCCCGGGCTGTGGGCGCGCCTGCGCGCGGCGGCGCGCCGCGTCGGCGTGGGCGGCGTCTTCCCGGACCGGGTGCGGGGACCCATCGAAGACGACCACACGCCGTTCGCCGCCGCGGGCCTGCCGGCGATCGACCTGATCGACTTCGACTACGCGTCCTTCCACACGCGTGGCGACGATCTGTCCGCCGTGTCGGAGCGCAGCCTGGACGCGGCCGGCGAGGCGCTCGTCGAACTGCTGCGGAGCGAGCGGAGGCAATAGTTCCGCGCATGACCCCGCCGCTCGTGCTGCCACCGCGCGTCGCGCTCTTCCGGTGGCGGGCGCGGCGGCTGGCCAGGCGCGCGGGCCACGCCTGGGGCCTGGAGGCCGCGGCCCCACCGGCCGACCTGGCGGCGCTGCTGCGCCTCGCCCGCGGGCGGCGCGAGGCGGTCGAGCTGGGCACGGGCCCCGCGTGGACGGCGATCGCGCTCGCCCTCGCCGATCCCGAGCGACGCGTGACCTCCTACGACCCGGTCGTCCACGACCACCGGAAGGACTACCTGGGGCTCGTGCCGGCGCGGGTGCGCGACCGCATCCGCTTCGTCACGGCCGAGGGAGCCGCCGCCGCGGCGGACCACGCCGGCGGGGTCGAGCTGCTGTTCGTGGACTCCACGCATGAGCACGCGGCGACCGTGGCCGAGCTGCGGGCGTGGGAGCCGCGCCTGGCAGACGGCGCCGTGGTCGCGCTGCACGACTATGGCCACCCCGGGTTTCCGGGCGTGGCGGAGGCGGTCCGCGAGCTGGGCCTCGAGGGGGAGGTGACCGGTGGGATCTTCGCCTTCGTACACTGAGGTGTACATGGCTTCCACCGAGACACGGGTCGCCGCGCCCGAGAAGCTGCTGCTGGCCGCCCCCCGCGGGTACTGCGCGGGCGTCGACCGGGCCGTCCAGACCGTCGAGCACGCGCTCGACCTCTACGGCGCCCCGGTCTACGTGCGCAAGGAGATCGTCCACAACAAGCACGTCGTGGAGGAGCTGCGCGAGCGCGGCGCGATCTTCGTGGATCAGGAGACCGAGGTGCCCGAGGGCTCGACGGTCGTCTTCTCGGCCCACGGCGTCGCGCCCTCAGTCCACGCCAACGCGGCCGAGCGCCGCCTGTTCGCGATCGACGCCACGTGCCCGCTCGTGACCAAGGTCCACGTCGAGGCCAAGAAGTTCGCCGCCGAGGGCTACACGATCGTGCTCATCGGGCATGCGGGGCACGAGGAGGTCGAGGGCACCATGGGCGAGGCGCCCGAGGACATGGTGCTCATCGAGACCGAGGAGGACGTCGACCGGCTCGAGGTCGAGAACCCGGACAAGCTCGCCTACCTGACGCAGACGACGCTGTCGGTGGACGAGACGCGCACGATCATCAACCGGTTGCGCTCCCGGTTCCCGAACGTCATCGGGCCGCGCACCGACGACATCTGTTACGCCACGACCAACCGACAGGCCGCGGTCAAGCAGATGGCCGAGCACTGTGACCTCGTGCTCGTGATCGGCTCGCGCAACTCCTCCAACTCCAACCGGCTGGTCGAGGTGGCGCGAGACCATGGCGCCGAGTCGTACCTGATCGACAACGCGGATCAGGTCCAGGACGAATGGCTCGAGGATGCGCGCGTGGTGGGCATCAGCTCCGGCGCCAGCGCGCCCGAGCTCCTCGTGCAACGGCTGGTCGAATTCTTCCGCGCCCGCGGCACCGAGGACGTCTCCGAGTTCGACGTGATCCATGAGGACGTCCGCTTCATGCTGCCCAAGACGATCCGCAAGGCGCTGGCCGACCAGAAGTGACCCGGACGCGCGAGGCGGGCGGCGCGTGACGACGCTCGTCGTCTCCGACCTCCACCTCGGCGCGCAGACGCGCACCGACGTCGCCCGCCGGCCCGAGCTGCGGGCGCCGCTGCTGGAGGCGCTCGACGGGGTGGACCATCTCGTCCTCCTGGGCGACGTGCTCGAGCTGCGCGACGGGCCACGCGAGGGCGCTCTGGAGGCGGCGCGCGGGTTCTTCGAGGATCTCGGGGGAGTCCTGGGCGACCGGCCGGTGACGATCGCGCCCGGAAACCACGACTACCCGCTGATCGCCCCATGGCTGGACGCCCGCCGCGAGCGGCGCGAGCCGCTCGGGCTCGAGCAGCGGGTGGCGCCCGCCGATGCCTCGCCGCTCGCCGCCGTCCTGGCCGGATGGCTGGGCGAGGCGCCGCTCGAGCTCGCCTACCCCGGGCTGCGGCTGCGCCCCGATGTGTACGCGATCCACGGCCACTACCTGGACATGCACATCAGCGTCCCGTCGTTCGAGCGCATCGGCGCCCGCGCCGTCAACCGGGTCGTGCGCGGCAGCACGGCGAAGCTGCGCACGCCGGACGACTACGAGGCGGCCCTCAGCCCGATCTACGCGCTGCTCGACGAGGTCGCGCAGGTGGCGCCCGACCGCGGCACCGGCGGCTCGGGCGCCTCCGAGCGCGCGTGGAAACTGCTGATGGGCGACGGGCGCCGTCGACGACCGACCGTGCCCCAACTCGCGGCCTGGGCGGCGTATCCACTTGCCATCGCCGCGCTCAACCGCGCCGGGCTCGGCCCCTTGAATACGAGCCTGTCCGGCACGGCGCTGCGGCGCGCGGCGGTGACCGCGATGGGGGAGGTGCTCGACCGCCTGGGCGTCGAAGCCGACCACGTGGTGTTCGGCCACACGCACCGCTCCGGCCCGTGGCCGCCACGCGACGATCCCGCCGACTGGGTCACGCCCGCGGGCGCGCGGCTGTGGAACACGGGGTGCTGGCTCTACAGCCCCGCGTTCCTGACGAGCGTGCCCAACGAGAGCCCGTACTGGCCGGGCGTGTCCGTGCGCGTGGGGGCCGAGGGGCCGCCCGAGCTCGGTCGCCTGCTCGGCGAGCGCGGCCACGCCGAACTCAGGGCGGAGCGACTAGCGACTAGCGACCAGAGACTCCAGGCGTGAAGCACACGGCATGGCACACGACGCGGTCTCCAACTTCCAAATTCAACACTCCTTCCGTGTGGCGCTCATGCTCGATCAGGGGGTACGCGCCCGGGTGCTCGACGAGGATCTCGCGGCCGTTCGCGACGACCGCGCCACGGCCGTCGAGCACCGCCCACACGCCGCCGGCGGCGTACGGCCCGCTGAAGGCCCCCGGCTGATCGGCGGTCTGCGCGGGCAGCGCCACTCCGGGCACGTCCTCGGGCCGCCGCGGCGCCACCGGCTCGCGCTCGACGCCCAGCAGCTCCTGGATCGCCGCCTCGGTCTCCCCGTAGGCGCCCTCGCCCATGTGGACGTCGAAGAGGATCCCCCGCTGGTCGAACAGGTAGCGCGCGGGCCAGCCCTCGTTGCCGTAGAGGTCCCAGATCTCCAGCCGGCCGTCGATGACGACCGGGTGCTCGACACCCAGCCGTGCGACCGCCGCTCGCACCGCGTCCTCGCGGCTCGACGGATCGAAGCCCGGGCTGTGCACCCCGATCACGCGCAGACCGTCGTCGGCGTAGCGCCGGTGCCACTCCGCGATGTAGGGAAGCGTGCGCAGCGAGTTGACGCGGCAGAAGTCCCAGAACTCGATGAGCACCGGCCGCCCGATGTGGCGGTCCATGCGCAGCGGGGCGACGTTGACCCATGGCAGCCCGGCGGGAAACGGCGGCGCCTGGATCGTGTCGACCGGCGGGCGCACCGAGCCGGACGGTAGTACATCCGGCCGTGGGGTTCGGTGTACTAGCATCGGCGCCTCAGCCGCCGTCGACGCGAAGGGAGCCGCTTCCTCATGGACCTCTGGACCCGACTCGAGGACGCCCGTGACCGCTGCAACGTGCTCGAGCACCCCTTCTATGAGCGCTGGTCGCGCGGAGAGCTCGAGCGCGACGAGCTGGCGGCGTACGCCGGTCAATATCGGCACGCCGTGGTGGCGCTCGCCGAGGCCGCCGCGGGCGCCGCTCGCAAGGGGCCTGGAGAGCTGCGCCCGCAGCTCGAGGCCCACGCCG
>JAWVFS010000248.1:0-22426 GCA_033855795.1 Solirubrobacteraceae bacterium
ACGATCGGCCGGTCGAGCCGCCGAGACCGGCGCTCGCGACGCTCGGCTACCTCGGCGCGCTGACCGAGGTCAAGGGTGTCCGCATCCTGCTCGCGGCCGCCCCATCGCTCGCCGAGCAGGGCGTCGAGGTGCGGATGGCAGGCGACGGGCCGCTTCGCTCGGAGGTCGAGGCGTCGAACGCCGTCCGCTACGTGGGACGAGTCGATCGAGCCGATCTGGGCGCCTTCATCTCAGGGTGCGATGCCGGGGTGGTCCCGTCGTTGTGGGACGAGCCCGGACCCCTCGTGGTGGGCGAGTGGCTGTCGGGCGGGCGTCCGGTCCTCGCGACGCGACGCGGGGGCCTCGCGGAGGCCGCGCGGGGTGGGGGCGTGATGTCCTTCGAGGAATCGACGCCGGCCCTGGTCCGTGTCGTCGAGCGCCTGCGCCTCGAGGACGAGTGGCAGCGCCTCCTCGCCACGTTGCCCGCGGTGAACGGCTCTGCGGACGTCGACCGCTGGATCGACGCCCACCTGGAGGCGTATGAGACCGCCCTCGGGGTCCCATCACCGTCGTGATCGACACGCACTGCCACCTCCTGCCGGCAGTCGACGATGGGACGCGGGACGACGCCGAGGCGCTCGAGCTCGCCCGCGAGCTCGTGAACGCGGGCGTGCACCATGTCGTCTGCACTCCGCATTTCTCGCGCCGGTTCCCGACCGACCACGCCGCGGCCCTGGACCGGCTGCACGCGCTGCGGAGCGCCCTGGACGACGCCGGGATCGGCCTCGGGCTGGGACTCGCCGCCGAGGTCGCGCCGGCGACGGCGGTCGACGGATCGGACGTCGACCTCAGCGAGCGCAGACTGGGCGAAGAGCATCTCCTGGTCGAGCTCGAACCCGACACGCCGGCCGGCTTCGTGGACCTGGCGCTGGCGCGCGTGCGCACGCTCGGCCTGACGCCGGTGTTCGCGCACCCGGAGCGCTGCCGGGCCGCTCGCTCCCATCTTCGGGTGCTCGACTCGGCCCGCCGCGCCGGTGCTCTGTTGCAGGTCGTCGCACCCAGTCTCACCGGCCGCTGGGGCGGCGCGGCGGCCGACGCCGCGTGGCAGCTTCTCGAGAGCGGCCGGGTGGACATCCTGGCCAGCGACGCGCACCGATCCGGTCGGGACGCTGCCTATCTGGAGCGCGCCACCGAGCTGGTCTCGCGCCGGCTGGGGCGGGAGACGCTCGTGGAGCTCACCGAGCATGGTCCGAGCCGTGTCGCCGGGATCTCGCCCCTCGGAGCATGAGGGCACCGTGCTGACGGCCGTCGTCCTGAACTGGCGTACACCGGAGCACACGCTCGAGGCCGTCTCGGCACTGGTCGGGGACGGGGTCCCGGCCGCGCGTATCGTCGTCGTCGACAACGCCTCCGGCGACGGCAGCGCCGAACGCCTGCGGGCGCAGCTTCCCGACGGCCCGCTCCTGGCACTCGACGAGAACGAGGGCTTTGCGCGCGGCAACAACCTCGGCGCAGCCGCGCTTCCCGGCGACGCCTACCTCTTCGTGAACAGTGACGCGTTCGTCCGCGCGCCGGGCAGCGTCGAGCGGCTGCTGGGAGCGCTCGGCGATGCCCACGTCGGGATCGCCGTACCGCGCCTGCTCAATCAGGATCTGACGCTCCAGCCCAGCGTCGTGCCCCCGTCGACCCCGCTACCGGAGCTGGTGCGCGCCTCGGGTCTCTCGCGGTTCGTCCCCAACCGGCTCCAGCCGTCGCTCGGCACGCACTGGGACCACGCGGAGTCGCGCCTGATCCGCGCGGCGATCGGGGCCGTGCTGCTGGTCCGCGGACGCGCGTGGGAGGAGCTCGGGGGCTTCGACGAGCGCCTCTTCATGTACGCCGAGGATCTCGACCTGTTCCGGCGCGCGGAGGCGCACGGCTGGGGCGCGCGCTTCGTCGCCGACGCCGAGTTCGTCCACCTGGGCGGGGCCTCGGCGGACCAGCGCTGGAGTCGTCCCGAGCGGGCCGAGCGGGTGGCGCGCGCCGAGGCGGCGATGTTGCGCGAGCAGGTCGGGCCGGCGCGCGCGCGGCTGACGCTCGGGCTGATGGCGGCCGGGGTGGGCGCCCGGGCCGTCCTCCATCGGATTCGCGGAGACGACGCCGCGGCTCGCACGCAGCGCGCGTGGATGCGCGGATACCTCGCAGGCGGCCGGGGCCGGGCGCTCTAGCTCAACCGCTGGAACGCGAGCACGGCGCTGCTCGCGCTGCCGCCGGCCGGCCCGCGGACGAGGAGCCTCAGGCGGCCGTCCACGTCGCGCACGGTGTTCGGCCACGCGAAGTTGCCGCCGCCCCCGGCGTCGACCTCGACACGGTCGACGCCGCTCCACCCGCCGGCGGAGGACATCTCGCGCGAGACCACCAGCCCGTCCGACGCGCGAATCATCACCAGCCAGGCGCGGGCGCCGTCGCTCGCCAGCACCGGCTGGCGGTACCCAGTCAGCTGGAGGTCGGTCGTCGGCGTGCCGGCCCCGCCCGGGAAGCGCTTGACCTGCACGATCTGGTTGGTCGTGTCGCTCTCGACCGCGGTCAGCACGTTGCCGGACGACAGCGCGACCGCGGTCGGCGAAGAGCCCGCGCTGATGCTGCCGCCGCTGGCGCTCACGTTCCAGGTCGTCAACGGATCCGAAACGGCATGGCGATACAACCGCAGCGTTGCCGACGTCGCGCGGGCGACCATCTTCATCCCCGCCGCGCTGGGCGTCAGGCCGCCGAACGACGCGCTCTGGTTGGCGCTGAACGGCACCGAGGTGTCGTGGATCGGCGGAGTGTCGGTGCCGAGGTTGTCGAACCAGCCCGTCACCAGCTCGTAGCGCGACTTGCTCGCTCGGCGCGACCAGACGATCGCCGCGCGCTGCGCGCCGGTCGCCGTGCGCTCGAAGGCGATGTCGGGCCGGAACGCGCCGAGCGGCGGCGCGTCGACCGTCACGACGGGGCCGACCGACGGACCGTTGGCCGAGTCGAGCCCGCTCAGCCGGCGCATCTGGATCGCGTTTCCGTTGGCGGAGGAGGCACCCCACACGACCCAGGCATGCTCGGAGCCGGCCGAGTCGGGCGCCAGCGCGATCGATGCGGGCCAGTCGCCCGTTCCGGTCCCCGACAGCAGCGCGCCGGTGCTCGTCGCTCCGGTGGTGGTCGTCTGCCAGGTCCCGGCCGGATCGCGCCATGCGAGCTGCACGCCCGAGCTCGCACGGCCGTGGACGGCGAGCAGCCGCCCGCCCTGCGTAACCACGAGCCGGTGGTTGGCGGCGAACGCGGTCGGGTCAGACGAACCGATCGTGGGTCCGGCGACCTGGCTGAGCCCGTCGACCACTGCCAGTCGATACGTCGCGGTCAGGGTGAAGTCGCTCGCGCCCACGGTGATGTCGTGCACCCGCGCGCCGCCGTCCGACCAGGATACGAACTGGTAGGTCTGGCCTCCGGTCACATAGGAATCGGGTGCGGTGACGGTGGCGACGTAGCCGATCGCTGTGGCGCGGGTGGCCGGCGCCGTCACCGCGGTCCCGGAGTAGCTGAGCCCGACCCCGGCCGGCGAGCTGGCCAACGTCATGTTGACCGTCTCGGGGCGCAGCGTGATCGACTTGGAGTCCGTCCGGCCCTCGGAGTCGGTCGCGGTCAGGGTGACCTCGTAGTAGGAGTCGGCGTCGTGGTCGGTCCGGGCCACGAAGCTCGGCTGCGTGCCCGTGAACGTGCCCAGGTCGTGCAGGTGCGTGCTGTGGTGCAGCACGACGTGCCACGACAACGAGGACCCCGACAGCGTGCCGTCCTCGGTGTCTGAGCCCGACCCCTGAAGCTGGACCGTCTGCCCGTCGCGGTAGGTGGACCCGTCGGCGGGCGAGACGATCGTGGCGGTCGGCGGGGTGTTGTTGCCGACCTGGATACCGACCGTGTCGGTGGCCGTGTGGCCGTTGCCGTCGTCGACGCGCACGCGCGCCGTGTAGGTGCCGTTGGCGGTGTAGGTGTGGCTCGGGTCGGGCTGTGTGCTGTGTGCGGACCCGTCGCCGAAGTCCCAGTCGTAGGCGAGCGCGTCGCTGTCGGGATCGGTCGATCCCGAGCCCGTGAACTGCACGGGCAGCGGCGCCGCGCCCGACGTGGGGGTGGCCGAGGCGTGCGCGACCGGTGGGCCGTTGTTGGCGGTGTAGACGAACTCGCGCACCGAGCCCGCTCCCGGGCCGAAGTTGCCCAGGTCGACGAAGGCGATGTTGCCGTTCGGCGCGCTCTCGAGGTCCACGCCACCCCAGTGGGGGGCAAAGCCCGCCACGCCCGTCACCTGGCCCTGCGAGTCAAACAGCACGCGCTGGACGAATCCCCGAGCGTAGTCGCCGAAGAACGCACTGCCGCTGTAGCCGGCCGGGTACGCCGCGCCCTGGTAGACGGGGCCGCCGACCACCGCGGAGCTCCTCCCCTGGTGGTCGTAGTCGTAGTCGGGCAGGACGTCGGCGCCGGGGGTGCCCTCGCGCGCGTATTCGGTCGCGCAGGGGGCGTCTTCGCTGTAGCCCGGCGTGTGGAGCGTGCCCTCGTAGCAGGGCCAGCCGTAGTTGCGCCCGGGCTGCAGCTGGTCGATCTCCTCGCGCGTGTTCCAGCCCACGTCCCCCACGATCGGCCCGGCGCCAGGCCGCAACGAGAAGCGGAATGGGTTGCGAAAGCCCTTGGCGTAGAGCTTTGTGCACACGTCCTGCAGGTTCGCGTCCGTCGGGCAGAAGGGATGCCCGGGGAGCCCTTGGCCGTTGCGGTCGATATGCACGATCTTCCCGGCGAAGCTCTGCTCGTCGTACGTCCGGAAGGCGAGCGCATCCACGACGTTGTAACTGGCGGCGTCGCCGGAGCCGATCCAGAGGGTGCCGTCCGGGTCCGAGCGCACCGTGCCGATCGAGTGGGAGTTACCCTCGGAGGGGATGCAGTCGTTGGCGTTCGACGGCGCCCCGCACGGCGCGCTCGCATTCGATCCCAGAATCACCGTCTCCGGCGCGGACGGGTTGACCAGCGTGTTGTCGGAATTGACGGTCACGCGCGTCAGCCGCGACACCATTGGGGACGTACCGTCGGGGCTGAGCGGGTTGAGGTCGTAGGTGTAGAGCAGATACAGGTAGTGGTTGGTGGCGAACGCCGAGTCGACCGCGATGCCCAGCAGACCGCGGTCGGAGGCCGAGTTGACGTGGTCGGAGATGTCGAGCAGCGGCGCGGTACGAAGCGTCCCGGCGGCGTCGACGACGCGCACGGACCCGTCCTTCTCGGCGACGAACATGCGCCCGTCCGGCGCCCAGCTCACGGCCGTCGGGCGCGTCAGCCCGCTCACGCGCGTCACGTCGGAGAAGCCCGGCGGAAGCGAGGCCGTCGGGGTGACCGACAGCTGGGACGACGGCGCGCTCTCGGCGCCGCCCGAGCTCACGGCACTGACTCGATAGGTGTAGGCGGTGTCGTTGGTGAGCGGCGAGTCGTTGTACGACGCGCGCGAGGTCGCGGCGAGCGCGGTCGTCGGCCACGTGCCGTCGGGGTTGCGGCGGTAGACCCGGTAGGAGGCCACGTCGGGTGAGCTCGGCGCGGTCCACGAGAGGTCGATCTGACCGTCCGCCCCCTGGCCGCTCAGGTTGGTCGGGGCGGCCGGGGCCTGCCCGGAGCCGGAGCCGACGCCCGCCTGGTAGTGCTGGAGGATCGTGGCGCTGCTGAGCGCCGTCGAGTAGAGCGCGACCTCGTCGACGCTGTGGTCGGCGGCATCGTCGTCGCCGTGGCCGAGCTGGAGCGCGTCGGTCGAGGTCAGTGCGCTGTAGCCGCCGGGCGGCCCGTTGGCGCTGCCCGCCCAGGCGCCGTTGACGTAGAGGCGCACTGTGTTCTGCGCGCTGCCGTCGTAGGCCAACGCGACGTGCGTCCAACTACCGGGCGGGCCCACCGCCCACCCCGAGGCGAACTGCTCGACGCCGTCTCGCTTGAAGCTCAGGACCCGCGTGTCTCGCTTGTAATACAGCAGCCACCCGCCCGATGCGCCCGTCAACTCCGAGTGGCCCTTGCGGAGCAGGCCGGGGTAGCCCGAGGCGGGCAGCGTCTCCGGCTTCACCCAGGCCTCTACCGTGAACGCCCCGTTGAGATTCAGCGTCGCCGCGTGGGGCACGACCGCCTGGCCGGACCCTGAGAAGCGCGCCGACGTGTCCGCGTCGCCGCTCAGCGCGCCCGCCTGGCCGAGCGTCACCGACCCCGAGTAGGTGCCTCCGTGTGCTCCGGTCACGTCGCACGCCGACGTCCCCGAACGCTCCCCCAGCCGCCAGTACCCCACCAACCCCGGCGTCCCCGCCACCAGGCCCGAGTATGGCGATGCCGCCGAGCAGCGCGTGGGCGTCGCCGACGCCTCGTTCGAGGCTGGGCTCTCGTGCCCGGCCGCGTCGTAGGCGCTGACTCGATAGGTGTAGGTGGTGCCGTTGGCGGTCGTGGCGTCGGCATAGCTGAGTGTCGAGCCGTTGGTCGTCGCCAGCGGCGTGCTGGGCCAGGTCCCGTCGGCGTTACGGCGGTAGACCCGGTAGCCGGTGAGGTCGGTGTCGCTCGCGGCGTCCCAGGTCAGCGTGACACGCCCATCGCCGGCCGCCGCGGCGAGGTTGGCGGGCGTGGTGGGCGTCTGGGCCGCGCCGGCACCGGTCTGGTAGTGCTGGAGGATGGCGGCGCCGCTGAGCGCGCTCGAGTAGAGAGCGACCTCGTCCACGGTGTGGTTGCCCGTGGTGTCGTCGCCCCGGCCGAGCTGGAGCACGTCGGTCGAGGTCAGGGCCGGGTAGCCGCCGGCCGGCCCGGTGCTCGTGCCGTCCAGCACGCCGTTGACATAGAAGCGCAGCGTGTTCTGCGAAATGCCGTCGTAGGTCACCGCGACGTGCGTCCAGGTCCCGGCGGGTCCCAGCGTCCAGCCCGGCACCGTCCTGTCCAGGTTCTCGCGCTTGAAATTCAGCGCTCGCGTGTCGCGGGCGTACCAGAGCAGCCAGCCGCCGCCGCTGCCGGTCAGCTGGGCCTGGCCCTTTCGCAGGAGTCCCGGCCACCCCGAGGTCGGCAGGGTCTGCGGCTTGACCCACGCCTCGAGCGTGAACGCCCCGTTGAGATTCAGTGCCGCCGAGTGCGGAACCGACACCTGACCCCCCGCCGAGAACCGCGCCGCCGTATCCGTGTCCCCGCTCAACGCCCCCGCCTGGCCAAGCGCCACCGAGCCCGAGTACGAACCTCCGTGCGCCCCCGTCACATCACACGCCGACGACCCGGACGACTCACCCAACCGCCAATAGGCAACCAAACCCGACGTCCCGGCCACCAGATTCGAATACGACGACGCCGCCGGGCAGGCCGCCTCGGCCAACGAGGGCGTGGCTCCGAGCACCCCGAGTACGGCCAGGAGCGTGAGTGCTAGCGCACGGCCCCGACGGGGGCTTCGCGGCGGGCCCTTCCGTGGGATGGCGAAGGCGGGAGCCAGGGGTTTGTACCGAAGTTTGGACTGCCGACCAGCGATCATGGGTCATGCGAGACCGCCGCGTCAAGCCGGCTGTCGTCCGATCCGACTGGATCGGGGGTTAATACCGGGGGAGCCGCTCGCCGAGCTCCTCGAGCGTGACCGTCGAGGTTCCCACCTTACCCACGACGATGCCCGCCGCGGTGTTGGCGAGTCCGACCGCGTCCGCGAGCGGTAGGCCGCGGCCGAGCGCGACCGCGAGTACGGCCACGACCGTGTCGCCGGCGCCGGTGACGTCGTACACCGCACGTGCTTCGGCCGGGACCTCGATTCGCCCGTTGCCGGCGAACAGCGTCATTCCCGCCGCGCCACGGGTGACGAGCAGCGCGGCGTCGCCGCAGAGCTCCGATAGCCGGCGCGCGGCCTTGAGCAGATCGTCCTCGCTCTCCATGTGGACGTTCGCGGCCTGCGCCGCATCGTGGGCGTTGGGCGTGATCACGGTGGCGCCCCGGTAGTTGGCGTAGTCCAGGCCCTTGGGGTCGACCACCACCGGCTTCCCCGCGGCCGCCGCGGCCGCGATGATCCCCTGCGCGACCGCCGCCGAGACGACGCCCTTCCGGTAATCGGAAATGACCACGGCGTCGGCCTCCGGCAGCCTGCGGCGCATCCACTCGAGCAGCTCGACCTCGACGGCGGGCGGGAGCGGGGAACGGTCCTCGAAGTCGGTGCGGACGACCTGCTGGGCATGGGCGATGACGCGCGTCTTGGTCGTGGTCGGCCGGCTCGGATCGACCACGAGCCCCTCGGGATCGACGCCGGTCGTTGTCAGGGCGTCTCGCATCGCGACCGCGGCCGCGTCGTCTCCGACCGCGCCGCCGACCAGCGCCCGCCCGCCGAGCGCGGCGACGCCTGCGGCCACGTTGGCGGCGCCGCCGGGCGCATGGGACCGGCGGCGGATGTTCACGACCGGCACCGGCGCCTCGGGCGAGATCCGCGCCACGTCGCCCCACACGTACTCGTCGAGCATCAGGTCCCCGATCGCCAGGACCATGGCGCCGCGCAGCCGGTCGACGTCGGTCACGCGCGCACCCTCGAGTCCAGGACGAAGCCGACCACGTCGGCCCACCCGTGGGCGACGTGGTCCGCGCCGGTGGACGGCCCGCCGTCGGCCGCGCGGCCGTCGGGGGCGAGCAGAATCGTGCGGCAGCCGGCGCGATGGCCGGCCTCGACGTCCGAGCTCTTGTCCCCGACCATGAACGAAGCGTCGAGGTCGAGCCCGAGGTCATCGGCCGCCGCGAGCAGCAGGCCGGGCGCGGGCTTGCGACAGTCGCACCCCGCCTCCGGAGCGTGCGGGCAATAGCGCACGTCGTCCAGACGGACGCCGAGGCGCTCGAACTCGGAGACGAAGCGCTCGTGGACGCTCCGCGCCTCGTCCTCGGTGACGAGGCCCCGGCCGATCCCGGACTGGTTGCTGACCACGACCAGGCGAAAGCCCGCCTGGCGAAGCTGCGCCAGCCCCTCTGCGGCGCCGTCGACGAGCCGGACGCCGGCCGGGTCACGCGGGTAGCCGACGTCCTCGATCAGCGTGCCGTCGCGGTCGAGGAAGACCGCCGGGTTGGCGCCGGCGGCCATCTACGTGCCACCCCGCCGGATCGCATCGACGAGCTCGGTGGTCGAGCGCTGCGGCACGAAGGGTAGGAAGGCGACACGGCCGCCGTAGCCCTCCACGACCGCCTGCTCGGGTATGGGCTTGCCGTCTGGGGGCGCGTAGTCCGCGCCCTTGGCGTGCACGTCGGGGCGCACGCGGTCGAGCACGGCCTCGGGGGTGTCCTCGTCGAACACCACGACATGGTCGACCGGTCGCAGCGCGGCCACCAGGCGCGCGCGCTCCTCGGCCGGAACCAGGGGGCGACCGTCGCCCTTGAGCCGGCGGACGGCCGCGTCGGAGTTGACGCCCACGACGAGCACGTCGCCGAGCTCCCGGGCAGCCTCGAGGCTGGCCAGATGGCCCGCGTGCAGGACGTCGAAGACGCCGTTGGTCCAGACCACCACGCGTTCGCCCGCACGCCACTCCCCGCGCCGCGCGAGGAGTTCCTCGAGCGAGACGACGGTGCCGGCCGTCGACCACGGAGGGGCGTCGCCCTCGAAGAGCAGGCGCTCGACCGCCCGGCACAGCGCGTGCTCGATCGCGAGATGGGCCTCCTGGACGCGGGCCGTCTCGCCCGGCGGCGCCGCTATTGCGATGTCGACCAGCTCGCAGAGGGGGCACCCCGGGGCGCCGCACAGGCCGATCGTGGTCAGTCCGGCACGGCCGGCCGCCTCAGCGCCCGCGAGCACGTTGGCCGAGGAGCCGCTCGTGCTGATCGCCAGCGCGACGTCCCCGCGGCGCCCGAGCGCCTCCACCTGCCGCGCGAACACGCGCTCGAAGCCGAAGTCGTTGGCGATCGCCGTCAGCGCCGAGGTGTCGGTCGTGAGCGCGATCGCCGGCAGGCCCGCGCGCTCGAGTTCGAAGCGGCCGACCAGCTCAGCCGCGACGTGCTGGGCATCGGCGGCGCTGCCGCCGTTTCCGAAGGCGAGCAGCTTTCCTCCCGCCCGAAGGCTGCCGCCGAGCGCCATGACCGCGCGCTCGACCGGCCCGGGGTCCACGTCGAGGGCGCGCAGGCGCGCGGCGTCGTCTCGCAGGAGATCAGCCACGGGCCCGTTCGCGGACCGCCGTCGCGACCCGGTCGACACTGATCCCCTGCATGCAGTCGGTTCGGCGGCCGTCGTACTCGAACCCGAGGTTGAGATAGCCGCAGCCCGGCAGCTCGGAGTCGACCGATACCGCGTTCGGGCCGATGGGTCCCCAGCGGGCGGCCGACGTCGGCCCGTTGAGCGCGATGGTCGGCGCGCCCACCGCGGCGGCGAGGTGCATGACGCCGGTGTTGACGCTCACCACGGCGGACGCCTCGGCGAGCACGTCGACGAGCTCGGACAGCCGGTAACGACCGGCGACGGCCTCGGGCGGCGGGGCCAGGTCACCGCAGGACGCGACGAACGCCCGGGTGCGCTCGGTATCGCCGGGGCCACCCGTGAGCACGATCGAGTAGCCGTCGCCCACCAGCCGTCGGGCGAGGTCCCGCCACGACTCGGCCGGCCACTCGCGCAATTCGCTGCGGAAGCCTCCCGGCCACAGATGGAAGACGACATACGGGCCGGGGGTTGGCCGCGCGGCGCCGTTCGGCGTGGTGGAAAAGCTCGGCGGCGTCCGCGAATCGATCCCCAGCAGCCCGGCGAGCCGTCGGAGGTTGTCGAGCTCGGGGATCTCGTCGGAGTGGGCGACGGTCGCATCATAGGCGTAGTCGCGGTGCTGCCCGGGGGTCGCAAATCCGCCCGTCCAGCGGGCGCCCGAGAGCGCGGCGTACAGCGCCTCCAGCCGCGCCCACTGGCCGAAGTCGAGCAGCGCGTCGAGGCGCTCGGCGCGGAGAAGCGGCACGACCGCGCGAGGACGGGCGGTCGGCAGCTCGACCACCCGCACCCCGTCGACGAGCCGTCCGATGTCCGCGTTGTCGCGGCCGGCGAACAGCACGATCTCGGCGTCCGGAAACCCGGCGACGATGTCGCGGACGACGGCCGTGGTCAGGATCATGTCGCCGAGTCCCGTCGACTTCATGAGCCCTATCCGCCGCAGCGTCGACGGCAGGGGGCGCTTGCGCCGGACGACGCCGATCGCAGCGACCAGCGCGGTCCCGACCGTCCGGTCGAGCAGGCGCAGGCGTGGGTCACCGCGCCCAGCGGGCGCGGACCGACCGCTCGACGGACCTGGATTGCCTGGCACGGTGCTCTCTTCGCGAACTCGGGAACCTGGAACCACGCGTCCCAGGTCGCCAGCGATTCTAGCCTCGGCGCCGGAGGCCGAAGGGCGGTGGGTTAGCCCTCGGCCGCGTCGCGCGCCGGCGGGGCCGGCTTCGATGAGTGGCCCTGGCCGTTCCCGTTGGCCTGGCCGTTGGCGTTGCCGTTGCCGTTGGCGTTGCCGTTGGCCTTGCCGTTGCCGTTGCCGTTGGCCACGTGGCCGTTGTCGCTGACCGGGCGGAACGCCGCCACGTCGGAGCTCGCGCCCCGCTTGCCGGTATCGGTCTCGTCACCGCCCCGCAGGACCGCCGCGACCGTGAGCACGAGGATCTTGACGTCCAGCCACAGGGACCAGTTGTCGACGTAGTAGTTGTCCCATTCGACGCGGTCGGCCAGCGAGGTCTGCCCGCGGAATCCGTTGACCTGCGCCCACCCGGTGACGCCCGACTTGACGCGCTGGCGGTCCATGTACCGGTAGACGTCGACGCCAAAGGCATCGACGAACTCCGGCCGCTCGGGCCGGGGACCGATCAGGCTCATGTCGCCGCGCAGGACGTTGAACAGCTGTGGCAGCTCATCGAGCGCGGCGCGGCGCAGGAATCGGCCGACCGCGGTGCGACGATCCTCTCCCTCGACGCCGCCCGGAGCGCGACCGGGATCCGGCTGGAAAACGAGCTTGCCCGTCGGCTGGCGCATGGAACGGAACTTGAGCATGTCGAACACCTGGCCGTCACGTCCCACGCGGCGCTGGCGGTAGAGGACGGGTCCGGGCGAGGACAGCTTGACCGCGAGCGCCGTGACGAGCAGCACCGGGGCCAGCACGACGAGCATCAGGCCGGCGACCAGGCGATCGAGCGCGTGCTTGACCGCGAACTGCCAGCCCTTGGGGTCCACGGCACGGAGCACGAGCAGAGGCAGCCCGCCGAGGTGCTCGAGCGCGATTCGGTCGTTGACCGACTCGAACAGGCGCGGCACCAGCGAGATCTCGAGTCCGAGCCTCTCGCAGCTGCGCACCAGCGGAATGAGCTGGCTGTCCGAGGCGTTGGTGAACGCGATGATCACGTGCTCGGCGCCCACCTCCTGCGCCACCCGTTCGAGGTCGGTGGGTCCACCCAGCACGGGAAGCTGGCGACCCCCCATGTCGATCGAGGGGGCCGGGTCCGCGTCGAGGAAGCCAACCGGCTTGAGGCCGTACTGGCTCGACTCCTCGATCCGGCGGGCCACGTGGGTGCCGACGACGCCGGCGCCCACGATGAGGGTCGGCCGGGAGACCAGCTGGCGGCGGCGCGCGACGTTCTGGGCGAAGGCGGTGCCGATGCGTCCGGCGCTCACGTACCCGACCGCCAGCAGCCAGGTCCACACGAGCATCGCTCCGGGGGGCGAGTCCGGGAACAGCGCGACGAAGCTTGCCAGGACGAGCATGGTCGCGATCGAGATCGCGCCGACGACGGGCACGACGCCATCGAGGATCATGGCGCGCAGTCGCGGGCGGTACATGCCGCGCGCGAACAGCACGACGAGCGCGATGGGCGGCAGCAGCGCCAGGACCCAAGCGTGATCGGTTGCCCCTCCGGAGCCGGAGGCCAGCTGGAGCGCGGTAAGCCCGGCCAGTGCGCACAGCACGAAATCGACCGTTCCCCGCAGACAGGCGAAGCCGACGCCGTCCAGCACCGCCCGCGCCCTGAAGGCGGGGCGGCGCGCTGTGCGCCCGGCGGGGAAGGGCCCCGCCGCCTCGTTTGAGTTGTACATGTTCAAAGCCTGTCTCGGAGGAAACACCTGCTCGGCTCCCAGGTCCGCGTGCCCGTTGCTCGAACGGGTCGCAGACGACAGCCGGCGAACGCTTTCTGCTAGGCGTGTTCGGTTGATGGCTCTCATGGGTTTAGGCAGCGGGGCATGTCCTGGACGGTCTACGCACGGTGTGTTGAGGTCTCCCGACGGTCCCCTGTGCCTTCCAACTCGCTGCCCACCATCAAGTTACGGTGTCGAGAGCCGGGAAGTTACGGCCGAACTGGGGATCTGCTGATCGGCAGATGCTCCTAGCTAACGACCACCTGTACCCACAAGGGTAGATACCCGAGTACATATCCCGCAAGGGGGTTGTTTCGACCTGGCGGGTCTAAACGCCAATTTTCGGGGTCGCAGGCGGCGACGCGGGCCGGTCGACCGGCGAATTCAGGCGTGCGCTGAGGTCGCGGCGGTCCACAGGCAACGCTATTGTCCCTGCACGTGGCCACCTCTCTCGTGACCGGGGGCGCAGGGTTCCTCGGCTCCCACCTATGCGACGAGCTGCTGCGTCGCGGCAACCGCGTCATCTGCGTCGACAACCTCGAAACCGGATCGCTCGCCAACATCGAGCATATCCGCAGTCCGGACTTCGTCCACCACAACCTCGACATCATCGAGCCCTACTACGTGGACGAGACGATTGACTTCGTCTACCACCTGGCCTCTCCCGCCTCGCCGATCGACTACCTGCGCCTGCCGCTGCACACGCTGAAGGTCGGCTCGCACGGCACGCACCACACGGTCGGTCTGGCCAAGCACAAACGGGCGCGGTTCCTGATCGCCTCGACCTCCGAGGTCTACGGCGATCCGCAGGTCCATCCCCAGCCCGAGTCCTACTGGGGCCACGTCAACCCGATCGGTCCGCGCGGGGTGTACGACGAGGCCAAGCGCTACGCCGAGGCGCTGACGATGGCCTACCACCGCCAGCAGGGCGTGGACACAGCGATCGTGCGCATCTTCAACACGTACGGCAGCCGGATGCGCCCCCACGACGGCCGCGCGATCCCCACGTTCCTGCGCCAGGCGCTGCAGGACCGGCCGCTCACGGTGTTCGGTGACGGCACCCAGACGCGGTCCTTCTGCTTCGTCTCCGACCTCATCGACGGGATCATCAGGCTGGCCGAGTCCGGGCACCACTCGCCGGTGAACATCGGCAACCCCAACGAGTTCACGCTGCTCGAGCTGGCGGAGGCCGTGATCGAGGTGACCGAATCGCGTTCGGAGATCGTGTTCGAGGCGCTGCCGACGGACGACCCTCAGGTCCGCCAGCCGGACATCACGCTGGCGCGCGAAGTGCTTGGATGGGAGCCGAAGGTGGAGCTGAGAGAGGGGCTCCGCCGCACAATCGAGGAGGCAGGGACCGAGGCGCTGGCGGGCGCTCCGAACTAGCGGCCCCGGCGCAGCATCCCGTTCGAAGCGATGTCCCAAATCGCATTACCGCTACTTGGCCGCGCGGCGGCCGTTGAAGGCAGCGGAAGGAGTTGATGGAGGTCGGCGACGTCAAGGTGGAGGCTGGCGCCCCCGAGGGTGCCGCACAGGCCGCGGGCAACGGCTCGGCGGCCGAGGCCCCGGATCCCGGGGCCGGGCTGCGCCTGCCGCGCAATGACGTGCGACGCAAGCGCCCGCCGGCGCTCTCCTTCCTGCTGCGCATGGAGACCGTGCGGACGCTCGCTCGCATCGCGTCGCTGCTGGCTCTGGACTTCGCCGGGGTCTTCCTCGCGATCTACACGGCGCTGAGCATCAAGGCGCTCGTCCGCGACGGCTTCGATGCCCAGACCATCTTCACCGAGACCCGGCATACCGTCGCGTTCGCCTACCTCGTCACCGCGCTGCTGTTCGCCCGCTCGGGGCTGTACGCCAACCGCGCCCAGCGCCCCGGGCTCTCGCGCATCGTGGCCTGCCTGTTCCAGGTCGCCGTCGGCGCGCTCAGCTTCTCCGTGGTCAACGGCGACCACTTTTCCTCCTACTACGTCTTCTACGGCTCCTTCTTCTTCGCCGTCGTCTTCGTCGGGTCCCTTCGCGGGTCGTACGAGTGGGCGACGGGCGCGCTGCTGCGCGCGGCCGGCTACCGCCGCCGGACTGTCCTCGTCGGCTCGGGCAAGCAGATCGAGGCGGTGGCGCACGCCCTGGCCAACGGCCACGAGATCGAGCTGGTGGGCTACGCCTCGCTCACGCCGCGCCCGGAGAACGGGCTGAGGTCGCTCGGCACCGTCGAGGACCTGCCCCGGGTGCTCGAGCGCGAGCGCGTGGATGAGGTCCTCATCGCCGACCCCGACTTCCCCGAGCAGCGCGGTGTCGCGCTGGTGGACGAGTGCCACCGTCTGGGCGTGAAGGTGCGCGTGGCGCCCTCCACGATGGGGCTGCTGGTGCACCGCGGCGAGTTCGTCCCGGGCCAGTCGGTGCCGCTGTTCGAGCTCACCCCGCCGGTGTTCGAGGGCATCGACTACGCCGTCAAGCGGACGTTCGACTTCGTCGGGGCCACCATCCTGCTGTTCGTGCTCAGCCCTGTGCTCCTGCTGATAGCGCTGGCCGTCAGGCTGTCCTCGCGGGGTCCGGTCGTCTACCGCTCGGAGCGCCCCGGCATCGGCGGCGAGCCCTTCCCGTGCATGAAGTTCCGCACGATGCGCTCGGGCGCCGACCAGGAGCAGAGCGACCTCGAGTCGCGCAATGAGGCCACGGGCGCGCTGTTCAAGATCCGCGACGACCCGCGGCTGACGGCGGTCGGTCGCCTGCTGCGCCGCTTCTCGCTGGACGAGCTTCCCCAGCTCATCAACGTCCTGCGCGGCGAGATGTCGCTCGTCGGCCCGCGCCCACTGCCCATGCGCGACTTCGCGAGGCTCGAGGACTGGCACAAGAAGCGCTACCTCGTCCTGCCGGGCATCACCGGGCTGTGGCAGGTGTCCGGTCGCGCCGAGCTCGACTTCGACGACCTCGTCCGCCTGGACTTCCTCTACCTCGAGCGCTGGTCGGTGTCCCTCGACCTGACCATTCTGCTCAAGACCGTGCCGGCCGTGCTCACGCGCCGGGGCGCGTTCTGACGCCGCCCTGACCACGCTCTCGCGTCACTACGCGAAGTTGTGCGACCTGCGCGACTTCGACGACCCCGACCTGCTGGCGGCAATACGTTCGCTCGTGCCCGAACGCGATCCGCTCGCGCACGTCGAGCGCAAGGTCTGGGAGTTCGCCATGGTGCAGCTCTTCCTCGAGGACGCCGGTCGCCTGCACGACTCCACCGAGGTGCTCTCGGTGGGTGCCGGGAACGAGCGGATCCTGTACTGGCTGGCAGACCGTGTCGGGCGCGTCGTGGCCACCGACATCTACGGCGACGGGGCGTTCGCCGCGCGCGAGGCGGAGCTGTCGATGCTCGAGGAACCGCGCACGCACGCGCCCTGGCCCTACCGCGAGGACCGCCTCGAGGTCCGCTGGATGGACGGCCGCAGCCTGGACTTCGACGACGCCTCCTTCGACGCCGTCTTCACCGTGTCCTCGATCGAGCATTTCGGCGGCCCGCGCGACGTCGCCCGGGCGGCGGCGGAGATCGGCCGGGTCCTGCGCCCCGGCGGGCACGCGGTCGTGATCACCGAGTGCCTCGTCCGCCGCCACCCCCTCAACGCGGCCCCGGTGGACGCGGCCCTGCGCGCCGCCACGCTGGGGTTGCGGCGCCGCGGCGCCACGCTGCGGCGTCGTGGCCCGCTCGGCGAGGCGTTCACCCCGCGCGAGCTGCGCACGCGGATCGTGGGGCCCAGCGGGCTGCGGCCAATGCAGCAACTCGATCTCAATCTGTCGCCCGAATCGTGGGGCACCGTGGACAACGCGACCTACCCCCTGATCCTCGTGCGCATCAGCCGGTCGGTGTTCACTTCGGTGTGCCTGGTGATGGAGAAGCCGGAGACAGCGCGATAATCCGCGCGGGACATGCTGCGCTACCGCTTCCTGTTCGAGCAGATGGTGCGCCGCGAGCTGCGCCAGAAGTACAAGGGCTCGGCGCTCGGCGTGCTCTGGTACCTCCTCAACCCGCTGGCCCTGATGGCGGCCTACGGGCTGATGTTCGGCGTGCTGCTCAAGGTGCCGGGCACGCGCACCGAGGACTACCTGCTGTTCCTGTTCGTGGGGCTGATCGTGTGGCTCTTCTTCTCGCAGTCGCTGCTGAGCGCCTCCGGGTCGCTGCTCGAGCAGTCCTCGCTCGTCGCCAGGGTGCGCTTCCCGCGCGAGACCGTCCCCGCCTCGGTCGTGGTCGTGCAGCTCGTCACCTTCCTCGTGCTGCTGGTGCTCGTGCTGCCCGTGGCGCTGATCGTGCGCGACTCGCTCAGCCCGGCGCTGCTGCTGCTCCCGGTGGTCGTCGCGTGTCTGTTCGCGCTCGCCCTGGGACTGGCCCTCGTGGCGGCGATCGGCCACGCCTACTTCCGCGACGTGCAGCCGATCCTCGCGGCCGCGATGGTGCCGTGGTTCTTCCTCACACCGATCTTCTACGAGCCCTCCAAGCTGCCGGGCATCGCCAAGCACCCCTGGGCCGAGACGCTGCTCACCTGGGTCAACCCGGTGGCGCCGTTCATCCAGGCGGTGCGGGACATCGTCTACGACGGCCGGCTCCCGAGCGCCGGCGTGATGGCCTACGTGCTCGTGGCGGGCGTGCTCGGCCTGGCAGCCGGCCAGCTGCTGTTCCGTCGCGCCGAAGGCGAGCTGGCGGTGGTCCTGTGAGCGTGGTGGCCGCGGGGGAGATCGTGCTCGACCATGCCTCGCGCGCGTTCGCGCTGCGCGGCGAGCGCGGGACCACGCTCAAGGAGGTGTTCCTCCGACGGCGCGCCGCGGCTCCGCCGCCGGTACGGGCGCTCGACGATGTGTCGCTGCGCGTCGCGCCCGGCGAGACGCTCGGCATCGTGGGGCGCAACGGCGCGGGCAAGTCCTCGACGCTCCGGGTCCTCGCGGGCATCATCCCGCTGCACTCCGGTCGCGCCTCGTGCGGCGGCCGCGTGGTCTCGCTGCTCGAGCTCGGTGCGGGCTTCGGACGCGACTTCACCGGCCGCGAGAACGTGTACCTCAACGGCGCCCTGCACGGTCTGTCGAAGGGGGAGATCGAAGCGCGGATGGACCCGATCCTCGAGTTCTCCGAGCTGGGCTCGTTCATGGACCTGCCGGTGAAGACGTACTCATCCGGGATGCTCGTCCGCCTCGGCTTCTCCATCGCCGCTCACCTGGACGCGGACGTGATGCTCATCGACGAGGTGCTGGCCGTCGGCGACGAGGCCTTCCAGCGCAAGTGCCTGGACCGGATCGCCGAGCGGATCGCCGCCGGCACGACGCTGGTGCTCGTGTCGCACGCCCCCGGCTCGATCGAGCTCGTGTGCGACCGGGTGGCGGTGCTCGACCGCGGCAAGCTGGTGTTCGACGGGCCTGCGCCCGACGGCCTCCTGCACTACCACCGCATGCTGGGTACCGAGAGCGGCGGGCGCGAGACGCGGCGGTCGGGGCACGTGGAGCGACCGCTCGCGGTCGTCGACGTCGAGCTCTTGGACGGCGACGGCCGCCGGCGCCAGGTGTTCCATGCAGATGACCCGCTTCGCCTGGTCTTCGACGTCGTCTCTCACGGCACGGCGGAGCGGCCGCAGCTCGTGCTCGAGGTGCGCGACCAGCGGGGCACTCCGGTGTTCACGACGGCCCGAGCGCTGACGCTGGCCGACGGCGGGGCGCGCGTCGTGCTCGACATCGAGCGGCTCGCCCTGCTCGGCGGCGACTACGACATCGTGGTCTCCGCACACGAGGAGGGCGACCCCGACCCGGGGATCGACCGCCTGATCGCCTTCAGCGTCGCTCACGAGCCGGAGGCCACCGGCATCGCGGACCTGCGGGGGAACTGGACCGTCAGCGAGCGGGAGCGGGTGGTGTCGTGAGCGCACCGACGCCCGAGGAGGCGGCTCGTCTCGCCGAGGAGCGGGCCGCGGCCGCGCGGGAGCAAGGGGGATACGCCGAGGCGCCACCGTCGTTTGAGGTATCGCCCGCGTCCGAGATCGGAGACTGGCGCATCACCGAGTGGGCGATGATCGAGCCGGACCCCACCAAGGCGTACTCCACCCGCCGTGCCGGCACGCCGATCACCTGGCTCAAGCGCGGCCTGCTGCGCCTGCTGCGGCAATACCACGACGACCTGGCCGGGCAGCAGAGTCGCTTCAACGCCCACATGGCCGCGCACGTGATGCGGCTGGACGAGCGGGTGCGCGAGCTGGAGCAGCAGCTCGAGGCCGAGCGGCGCGGCACGTGAGGATCCAGCAGGTCCTGTGCGCCGCCGGCCCGGTCGACGCGGTCACCAACCAGGCATTCGCGTGCCGCCGCCTGTTCGGTTCCTGGGGCTGGGGCGGCGAGGACGCGTCCGCGGTGCTGGCGCCGGGGATGGATCGCCGCGCCGTGCGGCCGCTGAGTGCGCTGCGGCCCGAGCCGGACGACGTCGTGCTCGTGCACTACTCCGGATACGCGACCGGCCTCGAGCGGTTGATGGAGCTCCCGAATCGCATGGTGGTCATCTCGCACAACATCACGCCCGCCCGCTATTTCTGGGCGTATGAGCCGATCGACGGACTGCGCTGCGCGCTGTCGCCCGCCCAGCTCGCCGAGCTCGCCCGCGCCGCCGATGTGGCGGCGGGCGTGTCGGAGTTCAACGCCGCAGAGCTGCGGCGCGCGGGGGCCCGCGACGTTCGGGTGATCCCCATCCTGTTCGAGCGCGAGAGACTGGGGCCGCCGCCGCCGGCAGCGCGCCGGCCGGGTCCGCCGACCGTCGTGTTCGTCGGTCGCCTGGCGCCGCACAAGCGCCAGGACCTCGTCATCCGCGCCTTTGCCCTGTACCGGGCGGAGCACGCGCCCGCCGCGCGGCTCGTGCTCGTGGGGACGCCGCTCGCCCCGGCGTTCGCGGCGTCCCTCGCCCGGCTCGCCGAGGAGGTCGCGCCCGGGGCGGTGACCTTCGAGCGCGGCCTGGCGCCCGAGGAGCTGTGGGAGCGCTACCGGTCGGCCGACGCGTTCCTGTGCCTGTCCGAGCACGAGGGCTTCTGCATTCCCCAGCTCGAGGCCGTCCATGTCGGGGGGCCCGTGCTCGCCCGGCCGGTCGGTGGGGTCCCGGAGGTGGTCGGCGACGCCGGGTTGCTGGTTCCGACCGACGACGACGGCGGCGTCGATCTCGCGGTGGTGGCCGAACTGCTGCATCTGGCCGTGAGCGAGCCGGACCTGGCCACCGAGCTGCGGCGCCGCGGCGAGGCGCGGCTGGACATGTTCGGCCTCGATCCCACGGCGGCTCGTCTGCGCGCGGCGCTCGAGGGTGCGGAGGCTCCTGCGTGACGCCGCGCCGGCGCCTCGGGCACGTGCTCAGCCGGGCCGGGATCAGCCGCGGTCGGGTCGTGCGCCGGCTCGTCCGGTTGGGGCATCCCCGCCTGCGCGCCATAGAGCGGCGCGCGCAGCACGACACCGTCACCGGGGCGCTCCTGCGGCCGGGGCTGGCCTGGCTCTCGCGCGGCGACCTGCTCGTGGCCTACGGGCTCGGCGCCGGGCTGCGGCTGTCGATGCGCTGGCTTCCGATCTCGCACGCCCACCTCGGCTCGATCGCCTTCGGCAACCTCGAGAGCTCGGTGCAGGAGGCGATGCTCCGCCACATCCCGGCGGGCGGCGTGTTCTACGACGTCGGCGCGAACCTCGGGTTCTTCGCTCTGCTCGGCGCGCACATGACCGGGCCGGAGGGACGCGTCGTGGCCTTCGAGCCCGCGCCCGACAACGCCGCCGCGATCCGCCACAACGCCGAGGTCAACGCACTGCTCAACGTCGAGGTCGTGGAGAAGGCGGTCGCGGCCGCCGGCGGCGAGGGGCGCTTGCAGGTGGTGGACGACCAGAGCTGGTCCAAGCTGGAGGAGTACGGCGCGCACCCGGGGACCGAGCAGGTCCTGGACGTGCCGGTGATCGCGCTGGACGAGCAGATCTCCGCCGGCGCCCTGGCCCCGCCGGACGTCGTCAAGATCGACGTCGAGGGAGCCGAGATCGCCGTGCTCGAGGGCATGGCCCGGACACTGGCCGAGCACCGCCCGGTGATCATCTGCGAGCTGCACGACACCCACCGGGAGTTCGTCGAGCACATGCGCGGCGCCGGCTACCGGGTGATCAACCTCGAGGGCCCGGGCCCGGTCGAGGACCAGGCGTCGCCGAGCGCGCACGCCCTGGCGCTGCCCCGCGACGCGGCCGGCGACTAGCGCGCTAGAGAAAGTCCACCTACCCGGTTTGGGGCATACGGCGCCTGGCTCAGGCGTCGATGTCTGTGGTGTGAGAACTCCTGGGTGGTATCGAGGGATTCGGGTGCTCGCGCTCGCGCTGGTCTTGGTCGCCGCGGTGCTGGCGCTGCGCTACGTGCTTCGGGGGGCGGGAGACGCCGTGGGGCTGCTGCTGCTGATTCCGGTGGTTCTGGTTGCGGTGGAGTTCGGATGGTGGGGGGCACTTGCGGCTGGGTTCGCGGGAGCGGCGCTCAATGTCGCCTCGGTGCTGATGGTCGGTGCCCCGATCAGCGTGGTGGGGTACATCAATCGTGCGATCGCCTTCGTGGTGGTCGGCGCGGTGGTCGGTCATGTCGTGGCGCGGCGGACTCGCGTCGAGAAGGAGTCGGCTCGTTGGCTGGAGATGTCCCACGACCTGTTGGGCACCGCGAGCTTGGACGGGTATTTCACGCGCCTGAATCCAGCCTGGGAACGCTGTCTTGGCTACTCGGCCCGGGAGTTGATGGAACACCCCTATGTGGAGTTCATCCATCCCGACGACATTGCCTCGACCATCGCGGCGGCGGGGTCACTGGCAGACGGTCCCTCCGAGGTCGTGGAGTTCGAGAACCGCTACCGGACCAAGGACGGCGGGTGGCGCTGGCTGTCGTGGAGCTGTCGCTCAGACGGCGAGCAGATCTACGCGGTCGCCAGGGACGTCACCGACCGCAAGCAGGACGAGCAGCAGCGCGCGCAACTGCTGTCCCAGGAGCAGATCCTGGCCCGGACCGATCGCGGCACCGGCCTCCCCAACCGGCGGGCCTGGGACGAACAACTCAAGGACCAGCTCGCACGCGCCGGAACCAATCCTCATGCCCTCTGCGTACTTCTGCTCGACCTCGATGACTTCAAGCGGTTCAACGACAGGAACGGTCATCAGGCCGGCGACGCTCTGCTCGAGCAGGCGGGCGCAAACTGGCGCGACGCCATCCGCGACAGCGACTACCTCGCCCGAATCGGCGGAGACGAGTTCGCGCTGCTGCTTCCCAACTGCCCGCCCGAGCGGGGCGCGCAGGTCATCGACCGCCTCCAGGCTGCGACACCCCAGGGCCAGGGGTGCTCGTCCGGCGCCGCGTATTGGGACGGCCACGAGACCGCCCACGCA
>JAWVFS010000249.1:0-6251 GCA_033855795.1 Solirubrobacteraceae bacterium
CCCACGAGCGAGTGGTCGTTGGTGAGCTGCTCGAGCTTGCCGTCGCGCATGCGGTAGGCGCGCGAGTCGCCGACGTGGGCGAAGGCGACCTCGCCGTCGCCGACGTAGGCCGCGGTGAGGGTCGTGCCCATGCCCGCGCGCTCGGCGTCCGCCGTCGCCCGCTCGTGAATCCGGTGGTTGGCCTCCCGCGTCAGGTCGGCCAGGCCGGCCTCAGGCGGGACGCCGTCGGGCATGCCGCGGTTGAACGTCTCCACCACGATGCCCGAGGCCACCTCGCCCCCGCGGGCGCCGCCCATGCCGTCCGCGACGGCGAACAGGGGCGCCTGCGAGAACGCGTTGTCCTCGTTGGTCCGGCGTTCGCGGCCGGTGTCACTGAGTTGGACGAAGTCGACGGCGCGAATGATCACTGGACGTAGGAGAACTCGTTGTCGCCGATGGCGATGCGGTCGCCGGAGTGCAGCGGCTGCGGTCCCCGGAGGGGTTCGCCGTTGAGGAACGTGCCGTTGGTGGAACCGAGGTCCTCGAGCACGAGCAGGTCGCCCTGGCGGACGATGCGTGCGTGGCGCGACGAGGCGAACGGGTCCTCGATGCGGACGTCGACGGCCTCCCCGCGGCCCAATGTGAGCCCGTCCACCAGGTCGTACTCGTCACCCCCGCGCAGGCCCGACGCCTGCTCCACGCGCAGGCGCGGCTCGGCGCCGTCGATCGAACCGTGCGCAAGGCCGGCGGAAGCGGCGTGCAGGCCTGTGGCCTCCATCGGGTCGTCAGCGGGCGCCGAGCCGCCACGGAGGTCCTTCAGGGCGCTGCGCGCCACCCACAGGAGGAACAGGTAGAGCACGATCAGGAAGCCGAACTTCAGCACCACTGAGACCGGTTCGAGCTGCACGCGGCCTACTCCAGCTCGAACTGCAGGGTGGACGTCCCCAGCTCGACCTTGTCCCCCGCCGCCAGCGGCACCGCGCCGGTCGCGCGCCGTCCGTTGACGAGCACGCCGTTGGTGGAGCCGAGGTCGGCGATGGTCCAGCCGTCGCCGGCCGGGCGGATCTCCGCGTGATGCCGCGACACGTTGGCGTCGCCGACCACGATGTCGCAGTCGCGGCTGCGACCCAGCACGGCGCCGCCGGGGCCGACGACCATCCGCTTGCCGTCGACGAGCACGAGAGCGCGGCGCAGGTGCGCGGGCACGTGCTGCTCCAGCGGCTCGGGCTCGCGCTGGGCACGGTAGATCATGGTGTGACCGGCATCCCCCTGAGACGGCGGCGCGGCCGCGTCCTCGGGCGGCCGCACGAGCCGCGCCTGGATGCCGAATTCTCCGAGCGAGAGCCGCTCGTCCGTCCGGAACTCGACGGTCGGGCGGGAGAGCAGCGCGAGCTTCTCGGCGCGGGCGTGCTCGAGCAGGTAGCCGGCCAGCTCGGTCACGAGCGCGTCCTCATAGTCGGCGAACCGCTTGTGGTCCTCCGCGGACAGGTACACCGCGTACTCGTTGGGGACGTAGGTCTTCGACACGGACACGGTGCGGTGCTCCTCCATTTCGCGCACGAGCTTGCGCGCGATCTCGACCGGCCGCACCTCCGAGCGAAAGGCACGGCCGAACGCGCCCTCGACGAGGCCGGCGATCTTGCTTTCAAGGCTTTTGAGTACGCTCACCCTGACGGCCCCTCTGCAGGCGCCATGCTAGTGATCACGAGGGTGACTGCTGCTCCCAACGGCGCGTGCCGAGGAGCGACAGGCCCGCCGCCAGCGCGGCTCCGGCCAGCGCTCCCCCCAGCGCGCCGCGGGCGTCCGGATGGGCGAGCAGCCCGCGCAGCGCCCCGGCCAGCAGTCCCGTCCCGACCACGAGCCCGGTGGCCCAGCCGACGGCGCCGAGCACCACCGGCAGCGGCGCGCGGCCCCGCAACACGTACGGCAGAACGGCCGCGGCGATCGCCCACAGTGCCAGCAGGGCGAGCGCGCCCGAGCCGCCCAGCGGCACGAGCGCGTCGCGGATCGCATCGCCAGCCGACCCCGCCCACGCGGCCGGCGCAGCGGTGCCCGCCGCGCGTCCGAGGAAGAGGTCCCGCCCCGCCAGCGGTTCGGTGAGCGCGATCCACCAGCCCCCCAGGGCCCCGAGCGCCGCGCGCCGCCAGGCGCCGGACACGAGCCCGGCGAGTGCCGGCCACAGTCCGGCGAGGCCGACCGCCGCAAGCGCGGGCGCGGCCGCCGGCAGCGACCACAGCCAACCGGCGCGGGGAAGGAGCAGCGGAGACGCGGCCAGGCCGGTGGCGACCACGAGCGCGGTCCCGGGCTCGTGCGGCGGACCGACGGCCAGCCAGCCGAGGCCCGCAAGCGCCGCCGCGAGCCACGCCAGCCGCGGCAGAAGCGCGACCGCGGCGCCCACCGCAACGGCGGCAAGGACGGGATCGACCGGCGGCGCGTGAGCGGCGGTGAGCGCGACCGCCGAGCCAATCCCGGCGGCCGAGCCGGCCACGGCCCGCTGGGCGAGCCGCTGGCGCCACGACACGGGCGCCCGCCACTGCTCCACGATCGCCGGCTCCGGCAGGATCAGCGTGCGCCCCTCGCCCGCGTCCGCCGCCGGCGCCGCCTCGTGCAGCGCGTCGCGCAGGTCGCTCACCCGGCCGCGCTCCTCCGGACGGCGGCGCAGGGCCCGGTCCAAGGCCTCGACCACATCGGGGTCGAGGTCCCTCCGCACGCGCCCCAGCGACGGCACGCCCGAGGCGACGCGGCGCGCGGTGGCCGCCGGCGCCGCCGCACGCACGGGATTGACGCCCGCCAGCGCCTCGTAGAGGACGAGTGCGACGGCGTAGAGGTCCGCGGCCGGGCCGACGCGCGCACCCTCGGCCTGCTCGGGCGCCATGTAGGCGAGCGTGCCCACCACGTCGCCGGTGTGGGTGAGCGCGTCCTCGCCGGCGAGGTGGGCCACGCCGAAGTCCGTGAGCTTCGCCACCCCGGCCTCGCTCGCCGGGCGCGCTGGGACGATCACGTTGCCGGGCTTGATGTCGCGGTGCACGACGCCGGCGGCGTGGGCGTGCTCGAGCGCGTCACACAGCGCCGCACCGATCCGCAGCACGTCGCGATCCGACAGCGCGCCGCGCGCCTCGGCCTCGCCGAGCGTCACGCCGTCGACCAGCTCGGACACCAGGTAGTGGGCCGCCTCGTCCGCGCCGGCCTCGTACAGCGACACGATCCCCGGGTGGTTGAGCCGCGCGGCCGCCAGCGCCTCGCGCTCGGCTCGCGGCGGCCCTTCGCCGCGCGGCACCACCTTCACGGCCACGTTGCGCTCGAGCCGCGTGTCGCGCCCCAGCCACACCGCGCCGTACGCGCCGGCGCCGAGCCGCCGTTCGAGGTCGTAGCGGTCCAACACGCGGGCCGCCGGGCCCGCGCGCGGGCGAACCACGGTCGGCAGGGAGTCAGCCGCCGCTAACGTCGGCGTTGTACGGTCCACGGTGACTGGTTGGTTCTGCGCTGCCGGCAGGCTCCCTGCCGCCGGCGGCGAACACCACGACACCGACGCGGGGCGGTGGTCATACTTGCCCCCCCGCCTGTTCCCCTAGGAGCGAGATCTTGTCGTTCTTCGACGAGGGTGACGAGCCCGCGCGGCCAGCGCGGCCACGTTCACAGCAGAGCACCGGCGCGGCACCGCCCGCCTCCCGCGACCAGCAGACGCTGATGGTCCGCCGCGGCGTGGCCGCGGGCGTGATCCTGCTCGTGATCATCCTGCTCGTGGTGGGGATTCGCGGCTGCCTCAACAGCCAGAAGAAGCAGTCGCTGAAGGACTACAACCGCAACGTCGCGGCCCTCGTCCAGGAGTCCGACCAGGTCAGCCAGAAGCTGTTCGGGAAGCTCTCCGCGACCGGTGGCGCGACCGCCGCGGCGACGCAGGGCACCGCGACCCTCAACGCCGAGCAGGACATCAACCAGGTCCGCGTCGACGCCGACGACCTGGTGCGGCGGGCGAGCAGCCAGGACACGCCGGGCGACATGAGCAAGGCCCAGCAGGCCTTCCTGCTCGCGCTCACGCTCCGGCGCGACGCGACCCGCAAGATCGCCGAGAAGCTTCAGACCGCCCGTGGAACCTCGGGCGCCGACGCCGCGGTCGACCAGATCGCCGGCCAGATGCAGGCCTTCCTGGCCTCCGACGTCGTCTACTCGCAGCGCGTGATCCCCTACATCAAGAAGGCGCTCGACAGTGCTGGGGTGTCGGGGCAGACGATCGCCACCAGCCAGTCCCTGCCCGACCTGGGCTGGCTGGACCCGACGCAGGTGGCCAAGCGCATCGGTGCGATCACCTCCAACGCCAACCAGGGGCCGGCCGCCCCGGGCTCGCACGGCCATCAACTCGAGTCCGTCACCGTCGCAGGGACCACGCTCAAGCAGGGCGTGGGCAACAAGGTCAGCGGCTCGAGTCCGGTGTTCACCGTCAAGTTCGTCAACCAGGGCGAGAACGACGAGAGCAACGTGCTCGTCAAGATCAGCATCAGCGGCTCGGGCAACCCGATCAGCGTGACCAAGCCGGTGGCCAGCTCGCCGGCCGGCGCGGAATCCTCGGTGGAGATCCCGCTCGGCCAGGCGCCGCCCCTGAACACACCGGTGACCGTGACCGCCGAGGTCCAGCCGGTGCCGGGCGAGGCCGATGCCTCGAACAACAAGCAGTCCTACCAGGTGCTGTTCTCCTCGTAACGTGACCGGGAGGCTTCGCCTCCCTCCGGGTTTCGACTTTGCCGCGCTGGCCCACGATCCATTGACCCTTGGCCGCGCTGGCTCCGGCTCGTAGACAACGAGCCTCCGCCTGCCCCGGCCATGTGACCGGGAGGCTTCGCCTCCCTCAGGGCCCCGGCAGCTCCGGGCCTGCAAACAGCAGGCCCTCCGCTGCGCGGGGCAGTCAGTACCGCTTCGCGGTAGTAGCTGTGATCCGGGCTCAGCTCTAGCGACCAGCGACTAGCGACCAGCGACTCGTCCTATGCTTCCCGCCGATGGACCTGTCCTCGACAACGGGCGTTGTCGCCCTCGCCGCGGCCGGCGTGGCCATTGCTGCCCTGATCGTGGTCGTGGTGCTCGCCGTGCAGCTGCGCCGTGTTCGCGCGGCGCAGTCGGCCCTGCTCGGTGAGGCGGGGACCCAGGACCTCGTGGCGCACGCGCTCGAGCTCGAGCGGGAATTTCGGCTTTTCCAGGACGCCACGCAGGACACCGTCGACGCGGTGAACGAGCGCGTCGGCCGGGCCGAGCGGCGGCTCGACGGCACGATCGCCTACCGCGGACTCGTGCGCTACGACGCCTACAACGAGATGTCCGGTCACCAGAGCACGTCGATCGCGCTGCTCGACGCGACGCGGTCGGGGGTCGTGCTCTCCTCCATCCACCACCGCGAGCAGGCGCGCATGTATGCCAAGCAGGTGCGCGAGGGAGAGGCCGAGCTGGAGCTCTCGCCGGAGGAGGCCGAGGCCGTCCGCCTGGCCATGGCCGGCGACGAGCCGCCGGGCTGAGCCGAGATCACCGTGCGCGCCGGCTATCTGGGGCCCGAGGGCACCTTCACCCACGAGGCGCTCACCGGCGCGGCCGGCTCCGAGGACCTCGACCTCGTCGCCCTGCCGACGATCTACGACACGGTCATGGCCGTGGGCGAGGGTGAGGTCGAGCGCGCGCTGGTGCCGATCGAGAACTCGCTCGAGGGCTCGGTCAACGCCACGCTCGACGCCCTGGCGATGGAGACCGAGGACGTGGTGATCGTGGGCGAGCTGGTGCATCCGATCCGCCATTGCCTGATCGCGCGCGACGCGATCGAGCTGGAGTCGATCGGCACCGTCGCCTCGATCCCACAGGCGACCGCGCAGTGTGCCCGCTTCATCCGCGCCCGCCTGCGCGGCGCCACCGTGATCCCGGCCAACTCCACCGCCGACGCCGTGCGCATGGCGGCCGAGGCCGGCGGTACGTGGGCGGCGCTCGGGAACCGCCTGGCCGCCGAGCTGTACGGCTGCGAGGTACTGCAGGCCGGCGTCGAGGACCTGGCGGACAACGAGACCCGCTTCGTCTGGCTGGCCCGCAAGGGCGCGGACTCAGGCGCTCGGGGGCCGTGGAAGACGTCGGTCGTGTTCTGGGGGGCGGGCGACGACGCCCCGGGCTGGCTCGTCCGCTGCCTGTCGGAGTTCGCCTTCCGCGGCGTCAACCTGACGCTGATCGAGTCGCGCCCGCGCAAGGCGGGCCTGGGCCACTACATGTTCTTCGCCGACCTCGAGGGCCGCGACACCGACGAGGGC
>JAWVFS010000250.1:0-6063 GCA_033855795.1 Solirubrobacteraceae bacterium
GGAAACAGCGCCAGCACGAGGTTGTAGGCGACCATCCCGGCGAGCCCGGTGATGTTCTCCTTGTAGGCGCGATTCCAGAAGGCACGGAGCCAGGGGTGCCGCCAGAAATGCCAGGACGGATGCGCGGGTTCGGATTGACCGACTGGCCAGACGCTCATGAGTAACGAACGCTCCGGGAGGGGTACCTGGGAGGGCGTCCGGAACTTTCCCGCGAATTGGTTGTTCTTGGCATGCCAGGCAGGTTGCGACGCCTGGCGCATGCGTTGACTTCAAAAAGTAAAGTGGCTACCATAGGCACGGACGTTCGAGGAAGACTCGCCAGATCTAAGCGTGATGATGCAGACGAAACGCGGATGCGGCCACGCCGCTCTGCGTTTTTGTGGCCTTTGAGGGGAATAGGAGTAAAGGTTTCTCTTCAGTGGCCGACATGAGTAAGGCGCCGCCAGAATTGGGTAACAGGCCGGGCGGCCAGGAAATTGAAAGACATCAAGGAAGGAAGAGCGTAGGCGAATGCTCGTAGCCGAGATCCAAGAACTTGAAGAAGTAAAGACGCTGGTCACCAGGGGCCAGCAGTTGGGCGTCCTCACCTTTGGCGACGTCGCCACCGCTGTGTCCGAGGTCGAGCTCGACGAGTCCGACGTCGAGGACCTTTACGGGCACCTCGAGAAGGTCGGCATCGAGCTGGTCGAAGACCTCGATCCAGCCCAGAAGGCGGCCGCCGAGAACGAGCGCTCAGACGGCAAGCGTGGTCGGAGCCGCAAGAAGGCACTCGACCTGAAGCCGGACATGACCACCGATTCCCTGCAGCTGTTCCTCAAGGACATCGGCAAGGTCAGGCTGCTCACCGCGGCCGAGGAGGTCGAGCTCGCGAAGCGCATCGAGCGCGGCGACCTCGACGCGAAGCAGAAGATGGTCGAGTCGAACCTCCGACTGGTCGTCTCGATCGCCAAGAACTACCGAAACCAGGGCCTGCCCTTCCTCGACCTGATCCAGGAGGGCACGCTCGGGCTGGTCCGCGCGGCGGAGAAGTTCGACTACCGCAAGGGCTTCAAGTTCTCGACGTACGCCACCTGGTGGATCCGACAGGCGATCGCGCGCGCCCTGGCCGACAAGGCGCGCACCATCCGCATCCCCGTGCACGTGGTCGAGAAGCTCAACAAGATCGGCCGCGCTGAGCGCAAGCTGGTCACCGAGCTGGGTCGCGAGCCCACGGCCGACGAGATCGCCGAGGTCACGGGCATCGAGCCCGACGAGGTGGACTCGATCAAGCGCTCGGCGCAGGCACCGGTATCGCTCGAGAAGCCCGTGGGGGACGAGGAGGAGTCCGAGTTCGGCCAGTTCATCGCCGACGAGCGGGCCGAGTCGCCCTACGAACGTGCCGCGGAGATCCTCACCAAGGAGGCTCTCCGTGAGGCGCTGGAGAACCTCTCCTACCGCGAGCGGCGCGTGCTCGAGCTGCGCTACGGGCTCGGCGGTGAGCACCCGCGGACCCTCGATGAGGTCGGTCGGACGTTCAACGTGACGCGCGAGCGCATCCGCCAGATCGAGAACCAGTCGCTCAAGAAGCTGCAGTCGCTGGCCGAGGCGCAGAAGCTGCGCGACGTCGCCTAGCGGCCCACCGGGCTGACAAGCAGAGCCGAGCGGGGCGCCTGCGGGCGCCCCACCGTCGTTCGGCCGCGGCGATTCGGCCGTCCGCGGCGCATGCCTGTGGACTCAAGCCTCCCGCGCAGCACGCCGATGCAGCCCTTGTCCATGTTCGACGTCGACGCTGCGCTGCGCTACCTCATCCAGGCCGAAGGATCGGACCTGCACCTCAAGGTCCCGGCGATCCCGACGGCGCGCGTCCACGGCCACCTGAGCCCGCTCGAGGGCGAGGAGGCCCTCAAACCGCCCGACACCGAGCGCGTGCTGCGCTACATGCTCACCGACCCGACCAAGCTCGACGAGTTCGACCGCGAGGGCGAGGTCGATTTCGCGTACTCGATCGAGGGCCTCGCGCGGTTCCGCGTCAACGCGTTCCGCCAGCGCGGCTCGATCTCGCTCGTCTGCCGCGCGATCCCGTACTCGATCCGGACGATCGAGCAGCTCAACCTGCCCGACGTGATCCGGGCGCTGGCCGAGGAGGAGCGCGGCATCGTCCTGCTGACGGGCACCACCGGCTCGGGCAAGTCGACCACGCTCGCGGCGATGATCGACCACATGAACCAGACCATGGCCAAGCACGTGGTCACGATCGAGGACCCGATCGAGTACCTGCATCGCGACCGCAAGTCGGTGATCAACCAGCGCGAGGTGGGCCTCGACACGACGTCGTTCAAGCGCGCCCTGCGCCGCGTGCTGCGTCAGGACCCCGACGTCATCCTCATCGGCGAGATGCGCGACGAGGAGACGGTGCAGACCGCGCTGTCCGCGGCCGAGACCGGCCACCTCGTGCTCTCCACGGTGCACACCGTGGACGCCACCGAATCCATCAACCGAATGCTCGACTTCTTCCCGCCACATCAGCACCAGCAGGCGCGCGCCATGATCGCCGGGACGCTGAAGGGCGTCGTGTCACAGCGCCTGATCCCGAGCGCCGACGGCGGCGGCCGCGTGGCCGTGTGCGAGATCCTCGTCATGACCGGCCGCGTGCGCGACATGATCATGGACCCGACCCAGACCGGCCGCCTGCACGAGGTCATCCAGGAGGGCGAGTACTACGGGATGCAGACCTTCGACCAGGCACTGCTCGGCCACCTGCAGGCCGGCCGGATCACCATGGAGGAGGCGGTCAAGGCCTCGACCCATCCGCACGACTTCAAGCTGCTCGTCGCGGCCGAGGGGCGCCGCTCCACCTCGATGGCCGATCTCGTCCCGCGCCCGGGCACGGACGAGGAGCCCGCGGCCGCGCCCACCCCCCAGAACGGGAACGGCAACGGCCACGAGCCCGCACCGGTGACCCCCCTGGCGCCGGTGGCGCCCGAGGGCGAGCCACAGGAGCCGGCCCCCAACGACCCGGATCCGCCGCCGCCTCCGTCGCCGGCCGCCTCGAACGAGGGTCCGGCCCAGTCGGGCTCGGTTCCCCCGCCCGGCGCCGCCTGAGCCGCTCGCACCTCTCTGGCGTGCCTGATGTACCGCTCCCCTTGACGGCAGCCGCCGCCGCACGAAGAATCAACGGCCTGCAGCGCCCCCCATCATCGAAAGGACCTCCCACGTGCAGACGACCCTCGCCCAGTACAACGAAACCCAGTCGCAGGACTCCTTCGCGCTGCAGAACTCCAAGCTCCTGAAGGTCAGCCTCCAGCAGGTGACCATCCAGGCCAAGCTCGGCTCGATGGTCGCCTACCAGGGCGAGGTCGCGTTCGAGCACGCCGGCTCCGGCGGAATGAGCAAGATGCTCAAGAAGGCCGTCACCGGCGAGGGCCAGGCGCTCATGAAGGTGACCGGCACCGGCGAGGTCTTCCTCGCCGACGCGGCGCAGGACATCCACCTGATCTACCTCGAGGACGACCAGATCACGTGCAACGGGCCGAACGTGCTGGCGTTCGAGGCGGGGATCGACTGGGACATCCAGCGTTCCGGCGGTGGCGCCTCCACGATGGCCGGCGGCCTGTTCAGCATGCTGCTCAAGGGCACCGGCTGGGTGGCCATCATCTCGGACGGCCCCCCGGTCCTGCTGAACGTCGCCCAGGCGCCGACCTTCGCGGATGCCCAGGCCGCGATCACGTGGTCCTCGGGCGTGCAGACCGCCCTGAAGACCGACGTCAACCTCAAGTCGCTCATCGGCAAGAGCTCCGGCGAGACGATCCAGCTCGCCTTCTCGGGCCAGGGATGGGTGCTGGTGCAGCCGTCCGAAGGCCAGGTTGCCGCGATGACCGCCGGCAGCGGCGGCGGCAGCGGGGCCGGCGGCATCGGCGGCTCCATCGGCGGGTTGCTGCGCGGGTAGACGCACACTTCAGTTCGTAAAGTCTTGCGCTAGCATCCTGGGTGATGGCTACGAATGACACATGCCCGGTGTGCGCAACCTCGGACATCGTCTGTGGGAAGTGGACGCTGCTGATCATCCGCGACCTCGCGGAGGGACGCTCGCGCTTTTGTGAGCTCGAACGGTCGCTGGCCGGCATCAGCCCGCGGACGCTGTCGCTGCGGCTGCGGGCACTCGAGGAGGAGGGCGTCGTGGAGCGCGACACCTTCTCCGAGGTCCCGCCGCGCGTGGAGTATGCGCTGACCGAGAAGGGCCGAGCGCTGATCCCGATCATCGAGGACATGCGGGCCTACGGGCGCCGTTGGCTCGGCGCCGAGGGCGGCTGCGCCCCGGGCGCGGACGAGAGCCCGGCCGAGACGGCCGTGGCCGCCGCGTAGCGGCCGTTTCCCGAGCCCGCGGCACTGCAAGGCGGCCTGCGCCCGGAAGGAGCGCCGCGCAGGGTGGCGAACCCGCCGCCGTATGCGAAACCGCTCCCTCCACGAGGCGCTCCGCGCCTTCACCGAGCAGGCGGCGCTGACGCTCGACGCCCAGAAGCACGCCGGCGCCGAGGTTCCCTTCGAGGTCGTGGAGTCGCCCGGTGCCCGCACGGCGCTGTATTGCTACCGGCCGCTGACGAGTGCGTTCATCGGCGAGCGGGCGGAGACGCTCGAGCAGCTGCCCGGCCAGCTCCCGGCGGTGCGGGCGCTCGAGGGCCTCGGCGGTTTGGACGACTACCTGGCGGCGCGCGGCGAGGCGAGGGTGCCCGAGGATCCCGGCGACCGCGCCGACGCGACGCTGCGGGCCTTCCTCAACAGCGTGTACGACGAGGCCAGCGAGTTCGCCTTCGATCGGGCGCGCTTCGGACGGGCCTATCGTGAGCTCGAGTCGGTGGTGTACGAGGGCCGCACCCTCTCCACGCTGGTCGTTCCCGTGCACGGCCTCGAGCTGGACTCGGCCGAGGTCGTGCTGGCGGAGGGGTTCGCGCTCGCGCGCGGTGACACCCTGCCCGAGGTGCCGCCCGAGGCGGTGTGGGAGGGCGCGGGCGACGGTCTTCCGAACGTGCTCGCAGTCGTCGCGGTCGAGGACCCGGGGATCGGCGCCGCCGTCGAGCGGCTGCGCCGGCTCCAGACCGCACTGCGCCTGTTCGAGACCGGGGCCGTGGGTCTCGGGCCGGCGGGCTGGGCGCGCATGGACGCCGGTCCCTGGCGCGTGGTCCCGGTGGCCCGCGGGGCCTCGCCGCGCGGGATGCCCACGGCGGTGATGGCCGACCAGGAGGACGAGCTGCGCGGCTTCTGCAACCTTGTCTCCAAGCGCGCGCCGCGCGGGGGCGAGATCGGCTGGGCGCTCGCGCGCTTCGAGATGGGCGTCGAGCGCGAGGACCCGTTCGAGGCCGTGACCGATTGGCTGCTCGGCCTCCGGGTCCTCCTCGAGCCCGAGGGTCCCGCCAGTGGCCGGCTCGCGCAACGCCTCTCGGCGATCTGCGCGCTGCCCGACGACCGAGCCATGCTGGCCGAGCGCGTCGCGCACGCGATCTCGCTCGAGCGCGCCGTCACGGCCGGTATCGCGCCGGCCAGCTCCGGCGCCGAGGAGCTCTGCGACGAGCTCGGCGACCACCTGCGCGCGCTGCTGCGCGACGTGGTCTGCGGCCACCTGGACGCCGACCTCGTGACGGTGGCCGAGGGGCTGCTGGCCGAGGGCCTGCCGGCCGATGCGGTCACCGACGAGCGCCCGGGCGTGGCCGAGCCCGTCGGATAGGCGCCGCAAGGGCTCAAGAAGGGCGGTCATCGAGAAAGCGGGGTCCGCCGGGACCGCCCGGCATAGCGCCACACACCCCCCGCTCGACGGCAGGGTGTGCGGTTCTATGCAGCTCCACGCTGCACGACGCCACACACCCCCGAGGATCGGTGGCGTGTGCGGTGCTGTGCAGGTCCGCAAGCCGTCTCGACGCTCGCCGTTCGCAAGCGCCCGACCCCTCAGTACTCCGACTGGTCCAACACGGTCAGCTCCAGCATGATGCGTGCCGCGCCCGCGAGGCGCCGCGACGCCTTCGGCGTCGCCCACGTGCCCCACACGACCGCCATGGCCAGGGGCGCGCCGATGCCGAGCAGGACGTTGACGGC
>JAWVFS010000251.1:0-6124 GCA_033855795.1 Solirubrobacteraceae bacterium
GGGCGAGTAGTCCGCCGGGCGCTGCGCCCCCCAGTAGTGGTACGGCGCGGGGCCGAAGAGCGAGCTGAGCTTGGACACGACCCCGGCCAGCCCGGTGGGATTGGGCGTCACCTCGATGTTCGCGAACTGGACGAGCTTGCGCGCGAAGACGGCGTCCCCCCACGACCTGAGCTTGCCGTTGCGGTTCATCACGAAGTTGTAGTAGTCGTAGGCCGACACATCGAGGAGCCCGCGCCAGATGTCGAAGCCGGCCGGGACCTCGCCGTGGGCGTCGCGCGCGCCGTAGCCGTTGAGCCACTTGCCGACGAGCGCCGTCGTATAGCCGGCCCGCTGCAGCCACACCGGGAGGACGTTCTCGCGGTGCTTCATCCCGTACCAGCCGTACGGATAGAAGTTGCCCGCGACGCCGTGGTTGTGGGCGTATTGCCCGGTGATGAACGTCGCCCGTGAGGGGCAGCACAGGGGGAAGGAGTCGACGGCGTCGGCGAACGTCGTGCCCCGCGCGGCGAGGAGCCGCCGGACGTTCGGCATCTTGGCCACGTCGACCAGCGCCTGGTCGTCGGTCATGACGACGAGGATGTTCGGGCGCCCGTCCTTGGCGGCCGTGGCGGGACGGGCGTGCGCAGCACAGACCGGCAGCGCCAGCAGGGCGAGCACCGCGAGTGCGACCGGCATCCATGCGGAGCGTCGTCTCTTCAACCCGCCAGCGAACTTACATCGTGTGTCACACGGTGTCAACTTTCGGGTATTGTGCCGTCCATGGCAATGCATAGGGCCGAGGTCCGCCACTCCCGTAAACAAAGCCGGGAGCGGATCGTTGCGGCGGCGGAGGAGCTCGTTCGCCACACGTCCTACGGCGAGCTCAGCGTCGACGAGGTCATGCGCGAGGCCGGAATCGGCCGCACGATCTTCTACCGCCACTTCGACGACCTCGCCGACCTGTTGATGCGCGCCGGCCGCGAGGCGATCGACGAGCTCTACGAAGCCCAGCGCGCCCTCGCCGAGGCGCGGCTCGGCGACGGCCCCGAGGTCGTCCGCCAGGTGGTCGAGACGGCGGTCGGCGTGTACGAGCGCCACGGGCCGCTGCTGCGGGCGATCGCCGAGGCGGCCGCCAGCGATGAGCAGGTGGCCACCGGCCAGGAGGGCATGCGCGAGCGCTTCGACGAGCTGCTGGCGGAGGCGCTGGGCGAGATGCCCCACATCGCCGCGCACCCGCCGGCCGACGTCGCCGAGACCGCCCGCGCGCTCAACCTCCTGAACACCAGCTACCTGCTCGACGCCTTCGGCCGCGAGCCGCGCGTGTCCGGCGAGACCGCCGTGCAGACCCTGAGCGAGATCTGGGTCGCGACGATCCACCGAACGGACGACGCAACCCCACCCACCCTGACGAAAGGCCGCACCTGATGGACGTCTTCCGCACCCCCGACGAGCGCTTCGAGAACCTCCCCGGCTACGACTACGAGCCCCACTACGTCGAGGTCGACGGCCTGCGCCTGCACCACATCGACGAGGGCTCGGAGGCCACGGTGCTCTGCTTCCACGGCGAGCCGGACTGGAGCTACCTGTACCGCCACATGGTCGACGGGCTGGTTCCGAACGGCCACCGGGTCGTGGTGCCGGACCTCGTCGGCTTCGGGAAGTCCGACAAGCCGACGGACCAGGACTGGTACACGTACGACCGCCACTGCGAGTTCGTCACGCGCCACCTCGCGCAGATCGACCTGCAGGACGTCACCGTGGTCGTGCAGGACTGGGGCGGGCCCATCGGGCTGCGCTGGGCCGTCGAGCACGCCGACCAGGTCGGCCGGCTCGTCATCCTCAACACCGGCCTGTTCACCGGACGGGTGAGCAAGGGCTTCACCGCCTGGCGCGAGTTCGCCGAGCGCACGCCCGACCTGCCGATCGGCATGATCATGCAGGGCGCCACGAAGTCCGACCTCGCCCCGGAGATCGTGGCCGCGTACGAGGCGCCGTTCCCGACGCCGGAGAGCAAGGCCGGCGCGCAGAAGTTCCCGCTGCTCGTGCCGATGACGCCCGACGAGCCGGGCGTGGCGGAGATGCTCGGCGTGAAGGACGCCCTCTCGAGGTGGGACAAGCCCACGCTGGTGGCGTTCTCCGACGGCGACCCGGTGTTCCCCTACCCGCGGTCGGGCGAGGTCTTCACCGACCTGATCCCCACGGCGGGCGAGCAGGTCTGCATCGAGGGCGCGGCGCATTTTCTCCAGGAGGACCGGGGCGCGGCGATCGTCGATGCGATGCTCACCGCGTTCGGCCAGCCGGCCTGAGCCTCGCGAACGTGCAACAACGGTGTCACGGGACATAAGTCTGAACCCGAACTTGAAGGTTCCCCCCGGACGTCCATACAGTCCGGCGCCCTGTGTCCTCCCGGGTGCAAACCGTTCTCCCGGCGGCGCCCCTCGCGCTGCTCGCTGCCGTACTGCTCCTGCTCGTCGGCTCCGCGCCGCCGGCCCGGGCCGCGTCCATCGAGAATGTCCTCGGGCAACTCGGCTCCAGTCAGCCGCTTCAAGTTGGTCTGAGTGAGCAGATCGCCGCGGACTCGCAGCGGATCGGCGCGCTCCAGCCGGGGATCGATCGGCTCGGCGCCCAGCTCGACCGGGTCGAGGCCGACATCGCGGACCAGCGCGCTCGGCTGGCCGAGACCCAGGACTCCCTCGCCCTGGCGCGGCGGCAGCTCGTCGAGCTCCAGGCTGCGCTGGTCCGTGACGAGGCCGTGCTCAGGCGAGAGCTCGTCGACCTCTACAAGTCCGGAAGCCAGGATTGGGTCACCGTGGTCATGAGCTCGCGCGGTTTCACGGATCTCCTCGAACGCGCCGACTTCGGCCGGCGCCTGGCGCACCGCAACGCGCAGATCCTCAACCGAGTGCGCGTGGATCGCAAGGCGGTACAGCGCGAGGAAGCGCACCTTCAGGACCTGGAGGCGATCCAGGTGCGCGCCGTCGAGGCACTGCTGAGCGACCGCGCCACCATCGCCGATGCACACGCCCGCCTCGTCAGTCGCCAGAGCCGACTGGTGGGCGAGCGCCGCCGGCTGCGCGCAAGGCTCGCGCGGATCGCCGGCGTGGCGACCGAGGCGCTCCAGGCGGCGGGCCTGGTGAACTTCAACGGCGTGCCGGTCGCGGCCTGGATCGCCCCGATCCTCACCTACGCCGCCGCCAACGGCTGGAACGGTCATCTCGTCCAGTTCGACGGGTTCCGCACCTACGGGGACCAGGTGACGGTGTCGGAGGGCGGGGGCATCGCGGCTGCGCCCGGGCGCTCGCGCCACGAGGGGACGCAGTGGCCGGACGGCGCCATCGACATCCCCGACGACGCCGCGAACTTCAACCGCATCGTCAACGCGCCCGGCTCCCCGGTCCGGGGGCAGCTGCAGTGGCGAGCGCCCGAGGGTGACCCGGTCCACTTCTCGTCGCCGCAGCCGGTTGCCGGCAAGGGTTACTGAGCGGCTCAGTCCCGGTCTCCACTAGGGCGGTCGGGGTACTGCGACGCCGGCCAACCTGCTTTCGGTACTGTTTTTTGCGGGCGAGCTTCAGGGGGTCGTGTCGTGGTGCGTATGCGTATTCGGCGGGTGTGCGTTGTCTGTGCGACGGCGTTGATGGGTGCCGTGCTCTTGCCGGCTCTCGCGTCGGCGCACGTCGAGCGCGCGTCCTACTGGCCCGATCCGGCGCCGGATTGCTCGGTGACTCCGTGCGCGGGCGGGGCGGTGCCGACGCCGCGCACCCTGGCGTCCGCTGTCTCCACCACCGGCACGACGGGCACGACACGCGTGGTCTGCCAGAAGGATTCGCTGAAGCGCGCGAAGGCGTCGATCGCCAGCGCCGAGTCCGTGGGCTATGTCGTGCGTCCGACCCAGGGGAGCCAGAAGCTCAGCGCCGCCGACGGGACCGCGCTGCTCAACCTCAACCAGGCGCTCTCCAAGCGCTGCGCCTTCAGCTCGATCCAGGACGCCGTCACCCACTCCGGCAACAACGACCGCGTGGTGATCATGCCCGGGGTCTACACCGAGCCGCAGTCCCGGGCGGCCCCCACCCACGATCCGAACTGCGCGCAGTACACGATCACGAACGACCGCGGCGATTCCAACGCGGTCTCCTACGCGTACCAGTTCCACTGCCCCAACGACCAGAACCTGATCGCGGTGCTGGGGCGCCAGCCCGGTCCGAACCCTCCGCCGAACCCGCCGTTGAGCGACCGGCACGGGATTCCCGACCTGGGGCCGTGCATCCGCTGCAATCTGCAGATGGAGGGTTCGGGTGTGTCGGCCGACGATGTCGTGATCGATGCCGGGCGCGTCGCGTCCGGGGACGGTGCGCCGATGGGCAACGTCAAGGACGTCGGCATTCGGGCCGACCGGGCGGACGGCTTCGTCCTGCGAAACGTCAAGGTCCGGCACGCGGGCGAGCACGACGTCTACGTGCTCGAGAGCGACGGCTACCTGCTCGACGGCTTCAAGACGTTCTACGGCGGCGAGTACGGCGTGCTCACCTTCGTGGAGGACCACGGGCTGATGCAGAACTGCGAGGCCGCCGGCAGCGGCGATTCCGGGCTGTATCCGGGTGCGGGCGCCAACACTGGCGTCAACCGCGACACGCACATCTATCCCGAGTTCCGCTACAGCCAGGAGATCCGCAACTGCGACTCGCACCACAACTCCAGCGGGTACTCCGGCACCGATGGCGACGCGACCCACATCGACCACAACAACTTCTACGACAACGCACTGGGATTCACCACGGACGTCTTCACGGCGCCCGGGCACCCGGGCTTCCCGCAGAACTCGGACCTGGTCGAGGACAACAACTTCTACTCGAACAACTTCAACCCGTACCTGCCCGGATCGGATGTCACCCCGTCGGTACCGGTTCCGGTCGGGACGGGCCTGTGGATCGCCGGCGGCAACGACAACGTGATCCGCAACAACCGCTTCTACGACAACTGGCGGCGCGGCATGATGATCTTCGCGGTGCCCGATCAGTTCGTCTGCGGCCCGGCGGGAAGCGTCGATCCGTCGCAGCTGGCGGGCTGCAACCCGACCGCGGTCCCGCCGTCGACGTCGTACCGGAACCAGGTCTACGGCAACCAGATGGGCCGGGCGCCGAACGGGACCGTCCTGCCCAACGGGACCGGTGACGTCACGACCGGCCGCACGGACTTCTGGTGGGACCAGTACCTCGGCAACACCGGCAATTGCTGGCACGACAACGTCGGCAAGGACGGCACGGCGGCAGGCGTCACGAGCACGCCGCCGGCGCCGCTCCTGCCGTCGGGCTGCGACAGCTCGAGCATGGGCACGGTCGGCCCACAACAGGAGCCGGAGCTCCTCAACTGCCTGGCCGACATCGAGTTCAACACGAGCGCCTGTCCGTGGTTCACCACGCCGTCAAAGCCTTAGTCCGGCGCTCCCCCCCACAGCCCCGCCACGCCGCCGTTCTGATCTGCTGCGCGGCGCTGCTCGGTGGCTGCGGTGGATCGAGCACCGCCAAGGACAAGCCGTTCCCCACCACGGGAGCCGGGGTCAGCACGTCGATCCGCACCGCCAACTGCAGCGACTGGAAGCGGGGCACCGTCGAGGCGCGGCGACGCACCGTGGTCCAGCTTCGCGGGTTTGCCGGCGGCCCGGTCGGGTCCTCGAATGGCATCCAGAACGGCCCCGTTCTCGACGACACGCGGGCCTACAAGATCCTCCAGAGCTACTGCGCCAACGAATTCGCGCGCGGCTTCAAGCTCTACAAGCTGTACGAGCGCGCCGCCGTCTTCCTCGGCCATCAGCAGTGATCCGAACCCTGCGGGCGGTACGGTCTGTCGCGTGGCCGAATCGCGCCTTGGGTTGATCGAGTTCCCGGCGGATGACGCCGAGCGGGCCCGCCGCTTCTGGAGCGGCCTGCTCGACGTCGAGCTGCAATCCCGCGCGGACGACGAGGGGGAGGGCTGGCAGACGCGCTCCCCCGGCCCCGCGGTCGGCGTCCACGATCGCGGCCGCGGACCCGGCGACTCCTTCTCGCTGCCCTACTTCGAGGTCGACGACCTCGCCGTGGCGCTGGAGCGGGTCGTCGCTCTGGGCGGCGCGGTCGTTCATCCGGGCGAGCGCTGGGCGATCTGCCGGGAT
>JAWVFS010000252.1:0-3129 GCA_033855795.1 Solirubrobacteraceae bacterium
GCGGCGGCCTGCCCGGCGATCATCGCGTTGATGCGCACGATCAGCTCGTCGATGTAGCGGATGTCGTCGGAGCTCAGGGGCACCGTCGGGTAGCAGTTCCCGCTCTTGGGCAGCGGATCCGGGTAGCCGACGATCGCCACGCGCGCGGCCGGGCTGCGCTGGTGGATGCCCTGGAGCACGCCCGCGATCTTCGCCTTCGTCGCCTCGATCTTCGCGGCCACGGTGTCGTGGCCGCCGGGGGCGTAGTGGTCGCGGCAGGCGTGTCCGGTTGGCTGCGTGGCGCCCAGCTGCGCGCATTCCTCGGCGACACCCACCAGGCCGGCGTCGTTGCCGCCGATGCCCACCGTGACGAGGGTCGCGTCCGGGCGCAGCGCATTGAACTGCGGCGGGTTGGTGCCGCCCGCAGGGAGCCCGGTCTGCGGCTCGGTCATGTGCTTGGTCTCGGCGCTGCCGCAGCTCACGTCCACGAACGTCGCTGCGACGAGGGCCTCGGCGACGAGCGAGGGATAGTTGTGGTCCGAGCGCCCGCAGTCGATCGGGTCGCCGTGCTGGTTGGGGATCAGCGGCCCCGAGGTGTAGGAGTCGCCCAGCGCGATGTAGACGCCGCCCTGCGCGCGGGCCGCCGCCGCGCCGACCGTGCCGCACAGGAGCAGCGCAAGCGCCGCCCCTACTCCAATAGTCGCTCGGAAACGCCAACGCAAGGTTGCCATCTAATCCACGGTACAGCGTCAAAGCGTGCTACGGTCGGCCTACAAGCGCCGGCCGCGTGGCCGGTGAAGTAGTGCAAGCGCCCGCAGGTCGTCGCTCTCCAGCAACCTCCGCGTTCGCAGCACATGACCCGGAGGTACACATGCCTACTGGAACCGTGAAGTGGTTTAACGACGACAAGGGCTTCGGCTTCATCACGCCGGAGGACGGCGGGAAGGATCTGTTCGTCCATCACAGCGGCATTGCCGGAGACGGCTTCAAGTCGCTGGCCGAGGGCGCGAAGGTCTCCTTCGACGCCGAGGCCGGCGACAAGGGGCCGAAGGCCGTCAACGTCCAGCCTGTCTAGGCGGGCGGCCCAACCTCACATCGTTCGCGGCGGCCGCGGGTAGAAGTTACCCGTGGCCGAGTCGCGAGCCTCGCAGTTGACGTCCCTGCCGCTCGCCGCGGCGGGGACGCTCGCTCGCGCCGTGCGGCGCGGCGGGCGCCGGCTCCCACTGCTGGGCCCCTCGCTGGAGCAGGCGGTGCGCGGCAAGGTCGTGCTCGTCACCGGCGCGTCCTCGGGGATCGGCCGCGCGACGGCGCTGAAGATCGGCGCCGCCGGGGGAACCGTGCTGCTCGTGGCGCGCCGCGCGGAGAAGCTCGAGGAGGCGCGGCGGGAGATCGATCGCGCCGGCGGCGCGGCCTATGTTCACGCGTGTGACCTGGCGGACGAGGCCGATATCGACCGCATGGTCGACGAGGTGCTCGAGGGCCACGGCCAGGTCGACGTGCTCATCAACAACGCGGGCCGCTCGATCCGGCGCTCGATCGGGCGTTCCTATGACCGGATGCACGACTTCCGGCGCACGATGGAGCTCAACTACTTCGGGCCCGTGAAGCTGATCCTCCGGCTGCTGCCGGGGATGCGCGAGCGCGGTTGGGGCCAGGTCGTCAACGTGTCCAGCCTCGGCGTGCAGACGAACACGCCGCGGTTCTCCGCCTACGTGGCGTCCAAGTCCGCCCTGGACGCGTTCTCGCGCTCGGTCGCCTCCGAGGTGGTGGACGACGGCGTGCACTTCTCGACGGTCTACATGCCGCTGGTGCGCACACCGATGATCGCGCCGACCGGGCACTACAAGAACTTCCCGGCGAAGACACCCGACGACGCCGCCGACATGATCGCCGAGGCCATCACCGGGCGCCAGAAGCGTGTCTCGACGCAGTTCGGCCGCTTCTCGGAGGTCACCTATGCGACGGTGCCGGCGTTCCAGGACGCAATCGTCAACGCGGGCTACCGGCTCTTCCCCGAGGGCGAGGCCGGGCCGGCGGGCGAGACCGACGCCGAGGAGCTCACCCCCGAGCAGCGCGCCTTCGAGCGCGCGACGCGCGGCGCCTACTGGTGACCCGGCCCGGGTCGGTTACAGCACGGCCTCCGCGAGCAGATCGACCTGCCCGGGGTCGGTCGACACCGGGAAGCAGATGATCTCGTCGCAGCCCGCTGCCTCGAAGGCGGCGAGGTAGCCCTTGACGGTGTCGGCGTCCGTGGCCGCGCTGGCAACGACCTGCTCGGCGTAGTCGCCCAGCCAGGCGTAGTAGTCGGCGAGGTCCTCGCGGGCGGCCTCCTCGGCGCCGTCGCCGAGCCCGTAATAGAAGAGGGCCATCGTGCGCGGCTCGCCCTCGCGGCCCTCTGCATCCCAGGCCTCGCGGAGCTTGGCCCGGCCTTCGCTGAAGGCCTCGGGGGTCCCGCCGCCCAGGGTCCAGCCGTCGGCGTACTTCGCGGCGCGGGCGAACGCGACGTCGGCCGACCCGCCGATGAGGATCGGCGGGCGCTCGCCGCTCACGGGGGCGGGCCCGACACCGCCCTTGCCCTTCCAGAACTCGACGAGCTCCTCCAGCTGGCGCTCGAAGGTCCGGCCCCGGTGGCCGAAGTCGACGCCCGCGGCCTCGAAGTCGTCGGGGCGGCCGCCGACCGCCAGCCCGAGGAGCAGGCGCCCGTTGGAGATCCCGTCCAGCGTCGCGGCCTGCTTGGCCAGCATTGCCGTTCCGCGCAGCGGCGAGATGAGAATGTCGGTGACCAGGCGGATCCGCTCGGTGACCGCGGCGGCCGACGCCAGGGCGATCAGCGACTCGTAGTTCGGGTAGGCGAGACGATCGATCGTCCCCAGCGATGAGAAACCGGCCTGGTCGGCGCGGCGCGCAAACTCGACGGTGCCGGCGCGGTCGACACCACGAATGGCATTGGGGAGTCCGATTCCGATGTCCATCGATGCCCTGCCTCTCCAGCGACGAAGCGCTCTAGGGTGCTCTGGATGCCTGCCGTCGCGAGTCTAGAAGCGCTGCCCAGGTGGGTCCATGAGCTGCTGGACACCGAGCGCGTCGGGCATCTCGGACTGCTGGACGACGACGGGCGCCCGCGCGTGCTGCCGGTGACGTTCGCGGTGG
>JAWVFS010000253.1:0-9337 GCA_033855795.1 Solirubrobacteraceae bacterium
GCCTGCGCCGTCACGGTGCCGCGAACCAGAGGAGAGGCGAACGCGACGAGCGCGATCGCCGCGGCCAGCCCGCCGGCGACGAGGAGACCCGCCACGTACCCCCGGCGGCGGACCGCGACCGCGATCCCCACCGCGGGCAGCACGTAGGCCAGCTTGCAGGCCGCGGCAAGCGCGCCGAGCGCACCGCCGATCGCGGCCGCTCGACCCGAGCGCGAGCCCAGCAGCGCCGCGCCCATGACGAGCGGGCCGGCAAGTGTCTCTGGGGTGAGGAGGGCGTGATCGTGCAGTGCCAGCGGCGTCACGAGCGCGAGCAGTCCGGTTGCCACGGCGACCGCGCGCCGCTCGGTCAGCCGGCAGGTCGCGGCGAGCACGAGCGCCGCGGTCGGAGGCGCGCTGGGTGCGCTTGCGGCGGCCTGCAAGCTGGCCTACGCGCTTCCGGCGATCGGGATCGCCATCGCGGTCCGGCGCCGGGGATACCTCGCCGGGCTGCTGGTGGCCGGCGGGCTGCTGGCGGCCGGCGCGCTGATCGCGTTCGGCTCGCCCCTGGTGCGCGGCACCGTGACCGCCCAGGCCGAGACGGGATTCGCCGGGGTGGGGGACGTGGCCGGGCTGTGGGCCCAGGCCGTCTGGAGCCTGCTGCCCTTTGCCGTGCCCGCGATCGCGGCTGTCGCCCTGCGTGGACGCGCGGCGGATCAGGTGCTGCTGCGGTCGCTCGTGGGCGCACTGGCCGGGGCGTTGCTCGTGCTCGTCACGCTGCTCAAGCAGGGCAGCTACCTCAACGTGCTCGTCGTCGCCGAGCCGCCGGCACTGACGCTGGCGGCGTTCGGCGCGGTCGCGCTGTGGGAGGCCCGGGCGCGTCTGGCGCTGGCCGCCGCGGCCGCCGGCGCCGCGCTCGGCGTCGTCGAGGTCGGCTCGCTGCTCGCCTCCCCGGGCGACCCGGTGCTGTACGGGCGCCCCTTCGCGAAGCGCGCACCGGGCTGGGAGCTCGGTCCCGGCGCCGTTCGCCGGCGCGTCGTCGTCGCGCGCGCCTGCCCGCGCGGGCTCGCCTACTCCGGTCCCCCCTACCTCGCCTTCCTCGCCCGCCGCCGCATGCCCGACGACCAGCCCGACCAGTTCATCCTCCTGCACGCCTCGACGTATCGGGGCCTGCGCGACGCCGCCGGGCGCGACCGGCCGCGCTGCCCGTGAGCGGTCACGACGCGCACCGAGCGGGGGATGGGTCCGAGCCGCCCGGGAGTCCCGGCCGCCGCGGCAAGCGGCGCGATCCGCCGGAGGCGATCTGCGTCGCCCCCGCTGAGCGGGACCAAGGGAACGCAGTTCGTGCCGTCGCCGACCCGACAACGTCCCCAGAAACGACACCTACGCCGCGGCCAGCGCCCTGAGCACGACCCGCGGAACTTGACGACGTTGGGGTTGACACCTAGGTGTCGTGAGTCTTACTCGTCCCGATGCCTGGCGCGGCGGCGTCCGGTACGGTCGGCTCGATGGTTGCGATCCGGTCGGGTTTCGTTCTGGTGCTTATTGCGGTCGCGCTGGCCGCCGTTCCGGGTTCTGCTGGCGCTCGTTCGCGCTATTGCGGCAGCTACTCGGGGAACTCGAGTATCTACGCGCTCAATGTGACGTGCCGGACGGCGTATCACGTTATCCGCAATTTCGGATGCGTCATCAGCAACGGATCCCGCTTTTCCTGCCTCAGCACTGGTAGGTCTGGGGGCTACAGCTGCACGAGGCCTCGCATCAGCATTGGTAGTGGAATCCGGGTATGGACCTGTCGCAAGCGCAGCTTTGTCGTGAGCTGGTATCCAGGCTCTTCCCCCCGACCCCCGGTGTAGTTCGGGGCTAGGCCCCTAGGGGCGGCAGCGTGCCCGTACGGCAACGTTTGCGCTTCCCCGCCGGCTGGGCAGGCTTCGTAACTACGCCGCGGCCAGCGCCCCGAGCACGAGCTCGTCGTGCTGCGCCGGCCTGACCTTGCGCAGCACCTCGCGCACGACGCCGTCGCCGTCGATCACGAAGGTGGTGCGCTCGTTACCGAAGAATTTGCGGCCGTACATCGACTTCTCCACCCACACGCCGTAGGCCTCCGCCACGGCGTGGTCCTCATCGGAGAGCAGCGGGAAGGCCAGCCCGTACTTGTCGGCGAACGCGCGCAGGCGCGGGACGGAGTCGCGCGAGACCCCGAGCACGACGGCGCCCGCTGCGTCGTAGTCCGGCGCGTGGTCGCGAACGCCGCAGGCCTGCGCCGTGCAACCCGGCGTGTCGGCCTTGGGATAGAAGTAGAGGACGACGGTCTTCCCCCGCAGCTGCGACAGGGCGACGGCGTTGCCGTCCTGGTCGGGAAGCGTGAAATCGGGAGCGGCCTGGCCGGGCTCGATCATCGGGCGGTCCTTTCGCGCGGGGTCACTTCAACAGCCGGGAGAGGCGCCGGTCCTTGAGAACTCGCCCCTCCGTCTGGCATTGGGGGCAGTAGGTCATCACGTAGTCCTCGTAGTGAACGGCCTCGAGCGTCGTGCCGCAGCGCGGGCACGGCTCTCCCTGGTGGCGATGCACGAGCAGCGGCATCGGCAGCTTGTCGGGGATGGGCAGCTGGACGGTCTCCTCGTAGTGCTCGAGCGCGCCCCCGAGCCGCTCCACCGTGGCCTCGCGCAGGCGCTGCGCCTCGAGCGGCACCAGGTCGTCGGCGCGCTTGAACGGCGACAGCTGGGCGGTCCAGAGGATCTCGTCCACCCATGAGCGCCCGATCCCGGTGATCACGTGCTGGTCGCGCAGCAGCGAATGCAGCGGTCGCGGCTCGGTGAGCAGCTCCTCGAACGGCGGCGGGTCCGGCCAGGCCTCTGGACCGAGGGCGGCCAGGGCTTCGTCGTCGTCGACCCCATCGGCCCGCAGCAGCTTGACCCACGCCCGCTGCTTGGTCCCGAATTCCCGCAGGCGCAGCTCGCGGTCGCCGGTCACGCGCACGAGCAGGCGCGAGGTGCGATCCCGCGGCCCGGCGCGCTTGTCGAAGAGCTGCAGGCGGCCGGCGGACATGAGGTGCACCAACAGCGCCAGCGGCTCGGCCGCCTCGACGTCGACGATCACGTGCTTGCCGCGGCGACGCACGCCGCCGATCGCGGCCCCCTCGAGCGCGGACAGCGGGGGGTCGAACGTCTTCAGCGCGTTGATGCCGGGCGCCGCCGCAGACTCGATCTCGGCGCCGGCCAGCGCGGCGTCCAGGCGGCGCGCGGTGATCTCGACCTCGGGAAGCTCAGGCACACCAACAGGTTACGAAGGCTGTCGCGGCCGTCTCGATCGGCCGGCTCGAACCCGAGCCGCGCCGGGCGATCACCGCTCGCTGAGCGACTCCAGCTCGCGCGGACGCAGCAGCACGAACAGCTCGGCACGAGTGCCGTCGAGGCGCACGGCGGCCACCCCGCCCTTCTTCAGGTCGATTCGCCCTCCGGTCAGGTCGAAGACGACCTGACTGAAATCGGGCTCGTGCCCGACGAGGAGAACGCGGGCGTCCGCGTCCTGTTCCGCCATCAGCGCGCGCGCGTCGTCCGCGTGGAACTCGCCGGACAGCGGCTCGTGGACGACGGGCTCGACCCCCAAAAACTCGCAGGCGAGCCGCGCCGTGTCGGCCGCGCGCACCCGAGGGCTCGTCAACGCAGCCGCGAACTCCGCGCCGAGCGCCCGCAGCGCTCGGCCGGCGGCGATCGCCTGCCGCTCCCCGCGCGGGGTGAGCCGGCGCTCGGGATCGGGTCGCGTGTCGTGAGGCTCGGCTTCGCCGTGGCGAAGGAGCCAGAGTTGCTGGGCCATGCGCGCGGAAAGGCTAACGCCTGCCCGGCGCGCACCGGTGACCGCCGCGTTAACGACTGATGGCGAACTTGAGGGTCTTGGAAGTGGTGAGGTTGCTGACGCCGTCGGCGAACGTGAGCGTGAGCTGGTAGCTCCCGACCGTCAGCTTGCGGCCCGAGCTAGTCCGGCGGACCACCACCGAATTGCGCCCCTTGTGCAGCGTGAGCCTCAGCGAGCCGAAGCTGCGGAAGCTGCGCCCCTGCTTGCGGCTCAGCCTGCCGGTGATCGTCCCCGCTGTCGAGGACGTGAACTTCAGCGTCACGCGTGTGGCGCCGCTCACCGTGGTGGCGCGGGAGATCGCGGGCGGCTTGGGCACCGATCCGTCGGCGTTGAGCACGGTGACCTTGCCCGACATCTCGAACCCGCCCGGCCCGCCGTGCACCGTGCAGTAGTAGCGGTACAGGCCGGGCTTCGGGAAGGCGCGGGTGGGCGTCACCGGCCAGGGCGGGTCGCTGCCGTCGGCCGACGGCGACACCCTGACCTTGCCGTCGTCCCAGGCCACGTTGTGCGTGCCGCCGCTGTTGGTGAAGCTGACCGAGTCGTTGAGAGGCACGGTCGCGGTCTTCGGGGTGAAGACGTTGGCGGGCGTGGCCGCGATGGTGGGCCCGGCCAGCGCCTGGCTCGGGACCACCGCGAGCACGAGGACGGCCAGGCACGCCGAGAAGGGGAGGCGGGCGTGCATCGCTTCTAGAACCACACCGTAGCCGAAGAGTTGCGCGTGCACGCACCGCCGCGGCGAACCTGGCGCAGGCGCGCGATAGCGTTCCCGGCGCCGTGACGGCCATCGTCGACACCCGCGAGGAGGCGGAGGCGCTCGAGCTTGCGCCGCTGCTCGTCCGCCGGCCGCTCGAGGCCTACCTCGACGACCACGGCCTCGGCGCCGGGCCGATCGAGGCCGAGACGCTCGGGGAGGGCCATTCCAACATCACGTACGAGATCCGCCGCGGCGCCGACGCGTGGGTCCTGCGCCGCCCCCCGCGGCCACCGCTGCCGCCCTCCGCACACGACGTCCTGCGCGAGGCGCGGCTCCTGACGTCGGTCGAAGACGCCGACGTGCGGACGCCGCGGGTGCTCCTGGCGTGCGACGACGAGACCGTGATCGGCGCGCCCTTCTACGTGATGGAGAAGATCGAGGGCGACGTGGTCACGACCGCGATCCCCGAGCCGCTCGACACGCCGGAGGAGCGTGCCCGCATGGCCGAGGAGCTGATCGACGCGCTGGTCGAGATCCACGCGGTCGACTGGCGCGGTTGCGGGCTGGAGGGCTACGGCAAGCCGACCGGCTACCTGGAGCGCCAGCTCCGGCGCTTCTCCGGACTCTGGGAGCACAACAAGACGCGCGAGGTCGACATCCTCGAGCGCACCACGGAGTGGCTGCGTTCCAACCTCCCGGAGTCCGGCCCGGCCACGATCGTGCACGGTGACTACCGGCTCGGGAACACGATGTTCGCGCCGGGCGCCCCGGCTCGCCTGGCCGCGATCTTCGACTGGGAGCTGGCCACGATCGGCGATCCGCTGGCCGACGTCGGCTACCTCACGGCCACCTACCCCGAGCCGGGCGACGACTCCGGCACGCTGTTCTCGCTCGCCGCGGTCACCACGCGTGACGGATTCCCCACGCGCGCCGAGCTGATCGCACGCTACGAGGGGGGCTCGGGGCGGTCGATGTCCGATGTGCGCTGGTACCAGACGCTCGCGCTGTGGAAGTCGGCGGTGTTCCTCGAGGGCTCCTACAAGCGCCTGCTGGCCGGCACGACCGACGACCCCTTCTTCAAGATGCTCGACGAGGGCGTCCCGGAGATCGCGCGCCGCGCCTGGGACGTCGCCCATGGCGACTGACGGCGAGGAGCCCCGCCGCGGCCTGCTGGTCGACTACGGCGGCGTCCTGACGACCGACGTCTTCTCCTCGTTCACGGCGTTCTGCCAGGCCGAGCACCTGGAGCCGGACCTCGTGGCACACCACTTCCGCTCGGATCCCGAGGCGCGGCAACTGCTGTTCGACCTCGAGGTGGGCCGGCTCACCGAGCAGGACTTCGAGCCGCGCTTTGCCGCCGTGATCGGCGTGGAGGACCCGGCGGGGCTCATCGATCGCCTGTTCGCGGGCATGCGCCCCGACTACGCGATGGTCAACGCGGTGCGCGCCGCCAAGGACGCCGGGGTCAAGACCGGCCTGGTCTCCAACTCCTGGGGCAAGGGCCGCTACGACCGCTCGCAGTTCCCGGTGCTGTTCGACGGCGTGGTGATCTCGGGCGAGGTCGGACTGCGCAAGCCCGAGCCGCGAATCTACGAGCTCGGTGCCGAGGCGATCGGATTGCCGCCGGCGGAGTGCGTGTTCGTGGACGACCTGGCCGGCAACCTCAAGCCGGCCCGCGAGCTGGGCATGGCCACGGTGCACCACACCGGCGCCGAGGAGACCATTCCGCAGCTCGAGCGCCTCCTTGGCGTGCGGCTGCGGTAGCGACGCCCGGGCCGCCGTGCGGGCTCAAGAACGACGGACATCGAGGAATTTGTTCGCAGCATGCACGACACGACGCTCACGCCGGCGCGCGTCGTCCGTCGCGAGTCGTGCATGTATGGCATGCACAATGCGAGGCGGTTGCCCGCAGGCTCGTCGACTCGCGAGCTGTGCATGGCACGAGCCCCGGCGACAATCGGACAGGCACGTCAACCCGCCGCGATCAACACCACTCCCGCCAGGGCGCTGACAACGCCGACCTCCTGGACGCGGCGAATGCGCTCACCCAGGACCCCGCGCGCGAGCAGCACGGTCGCCACCGGGTAGAGCGACCCCAGCACGGCGACCACGCTGAGGAGCCCCTCCGTGGTGCCCCAGGCGTAGAGGGCGTTGGCGGTGAGATCGAGCACACCGACCGCGGCGAGCGCGGGCAGCGCGGCCGGCGGCACGTGCAGCCGCGGCCGGGCGACCAGGACGAAGGCCAGCATCCCGAGGTTGCCCGCGATGCGCGCGGCGAGCAGCGCCCACAGGATGTCGGCGTCGGCCGCTCGGTCCATCCCGACGAAGAAGGCGCCGAAGCCGAGCGCGGCCACCAGCGCGAGCGCGATGCTCGCGCGGCCCGCGCGGGCGCGCTCGGCGTCGTCGTGCGGTGCCTCGCGGGAGGCGAGCACCACCCCCACACCGGCGACGACGATGCCCAGCAACTGGACGGCGCCGGGGCGCTCGCCGGTCGCCAGCCCCACGATCACCGGAACGGCCGAACCGGTGGCCGAGATCGGCGCGACGATGCTCATCGTGCCGATCGCGAGCGCCCGGTAGAAGGCCGACAGGGCGAGGAGCCCGCCCGCGCCGCCCGCAGCGGCGGGCCACAGGTCGGCCAGCGCCGGCGCCGGCTCCCCGCTCAGCGCGACGATGACGACGATCCCGGCCAGGCCCACCGCCTGGGACACGAGCAGCACGGCGATGACCGGAAAGCGCCGGCTCTGGAGGCCGCCGCCGAAGTCGGCCAGTCCCCAGAAGAGCGACGAGCCCAGGCCGAGCGCGATGGCGAGCATCGCGCCATGCTAGGCGCCCGCGTCAGGCGGCAGGCGCCGGCGCCGGGAAGCGCTCGGCCCACGGCTCGAGCGGCACGCCGGCCGCGTTGATCACGCCCGAGAGCAGGCGGTACCACCCGGCGGCGACGACGAGCTCGAGCAACTGGTCGGGGGCCCACTGCGCCGCCAGCTCGCTCCACAGTCCGTCGGACACCGTCGCCGTGGCGTGCAGCTCGTCCACGAGCCGGACGATGAGCGCCTCGCGCTCGGACCATGCCGGGTCGTCGGCCGAGCCGTGCACCGTGGCGACGATCTGCTCATCGGTGAGCCCGACCCGGCGCGCGAATGCGACCACGTGGACGCCCCACTCGTACTCGGCGCCGGCGCGCGCGCATGCTCGCGCGATCACGATCTCGCGGTGGCGCGGGTCGAGGCGGCCGTGCCCCAGGATGCCCGCGCCCAGCGGCCGCATGCGCGCGGCGAGGTCCTCGTGCACCGCGAGCGTGCGGAACAGCGCCAGCGGCTCGACCTCGGCGCCGGGCGGCATCCACTTGCGCAGCATCGCCTCGGTGTCGGGGTCGTACGGCGGCTCCAGCGGGGGAATGCGCGGCGCGTCGGGCATCGGAGCTCCTCGTGCTTCGGATATCGAGGCACGAGCGTACTGCTACGTTTTCCGAAGCGCAAGCCTGAGACGGGCGCTCAGGCGCGCTTGCCGCGGCCGTACAGGAACTTGAACACCCGCCCGATCAGGCGGGTGGTCTTGGCCTTGTACGGGAACATGTGGATGTCGCGCTTGGGCGCGAGACGCTTGACGAGGATCGTCTGCTGAGCGCAGTACTTGCGGATCCCGCCGGCCCCATGGCGCGAGCCGAGCCCCGACTCCTTCCAGCCGCCCATGGGCAGCTCGAGCGCGGCGTAGTTGAGCATCGCGTCGTTGACGCAGACCGCGCCGGCTTCGATGCGCCGCGCGACGGCCTCGCCCTTGGCCGTGTCCTTGGTCCACACCGAGGCGGCCAGGCCGTAGGGCGAGTCGTTGGCCATCTTGACCGCCTCGTCGGCGTCCTTGACCTTCATGATCGGCAGCGTCGGTCCGAACGTCTCCTCGGTCATGGCCTTCATCGAGTGGTCCACGCCCGTGAGCACCGTGGGCTCGTAGAACCGGCCGCCCTCGGTCTTGGAGTGGCCGCCGACCTCGAGCTTGGCGCCCTTGTCGACGGCGTCCTTGACGTGGTCCTCGATCGTGTCGATCTGCGGCGGGAAGATGATCGCGCCGATGTCGACCGAGCCGGGACCGCTCGCGGGACTGCCCTGCCGCAGGGCGCCGACCTTGTCGCGCACCTTGGCCACGAATTCGTCGTACGCCGGCTCCTCGACGTAGACCCGCTCGACGGAGATGCAGGTTTGGCCGCTGTTCTGCATCGAGTAGAAGGCCGCGCCGTTGGCCGCGCGCTCGAGGTCCGCGTCGGCCAGGACGATCATGGGGTCCTTACCGCCGAGCTCGAGCCCGACCGGCGTGAGCGTGTGCGCCGCCCGCTCGGCCACCTTCTTGCCGGTCTTGGTCGAGCCGGTGAACATGATGAAGTCGACCTCGTCGATCAGCGCGCTCCCGGTCTCGCCGTAGCCGGTGGCGACCTGGTAGACGTCGTCGGGCAGTCCGGACTCGCGCAGCAAGTCGGCCATCAGCAGCGACGTGAGGGGCGTGATCTCCGAGGGCTTGAGGATCACGGAGTTCCCGGCGGCCAGCGCCGGGATGCAGTCGCCGAAGGAGTTGGTCAGCGGGTAGTTCCAGGGGCCGATCACGCCGACCAGGCCGAGCGGTTGGTAGCGCACGATCAGCTTGGCCCCCTTGACGAACAGCTGCGAGGACTTCACGCGCTCGTCGGCCAGGTACTCCGGCGCCATCTTCGCCCAGAAGCCGAAGGCGTTGGCGGCGTAGGAGATCTCGGCGAGCTGGGCATCCTCGTAGGTCTTGCCGGTCTCGGACACGATCACGTCGATGATCCGTTCGTTGTTGTCC
>JAWVFS010000254.1:0-8344 GCA_033855795.1 Solirubrobacteraceae bacterium
GTCAGCTGCACCCGCAACGCCTCCGACGTCGAGGCTTTGACGCTGGCGGCGAGATTGTCGAGCTGGGTCTCGAGGTCGCCCCCGGCCAGCACCGCCGAAGCGGCCTCGGCAAGGATCGCGGCCTCACGCTCGCGCTCCGCGGTAAGCCGGGCGCGCTCCTCCGCCTCACGGGCACGGGCGCGCGCCGTCGCCGCCAGCCGGCCGACGACGATCGCCACGATCAGCAGCACCCCCAGCGCCACCACGTTCTCGGAGTCGGAGATCGTCAGCCGGTGGCGCGGCTCGATGAAGAAGTAGTTGAGCGTGAGCACGCTGAGCAGCGCCGCCGCGAGCGCCGCGAGCTCGCCGCGGCGGATGGCCACGAAGAGCACGGCGAGCAGGTAGATCACGCCCAGGCCCGCCGTCGGCGCGATCGTGTCGAGGGCGGCGACCGCTGCGGTCGCGAGCGCGACGGCGAGCACGAGTTCGAGCGCGGCCGTCGCGACCGCGCGGCTCGATGCCGGCCGAGGAAAAGGACGCACGACCGACACTTATAGTGGACCGCCGTGGGTCGACCCGTTATAGGTATCTGCACCGCGTGGGAGCGCGCCCGCTGGAGCGTGTGGGACGACGCCGCCGCGCTGCTGCCGCGCAACTACATCGACGCGGCCCACCGCGCCGGCGGCCTCGCGATCCTGCTGCCGCCCGACGCGGCGCTGGCGGAGCGCCCCGACCAGATCCTCGACCTGATCGACGGCCTCATGCTCGTCGGTGGCGCCGACATCGACCCGCGGGCCTACGACGCCGATCGGCACGCCGAGACGGTGGACACCGTGCCCGAGCGCGACCGGTTCGAGATCGGCCTCACCCGCGGCGCCCTGGCGCGCGACCTGCCGGTGCTGGGGATCTGCCGCGGCATGCAGCTCATCAACGTCGCCCGCGGCGGCAGCCTGCGCCAGCACCTGCCCGAGGAGTACGGCCACCACGAGCACCGCCGGACCCCCGGCACGTTCGACGGTGCCGACCACGACGTGCGCCTGGCGGAGGGATCGCTGGCCGCGCGCTGCGCCGGCGAGCTCGTGCACGCGACGAAATCTCACCACCATCAGGGGGTTTCGCGCATCGGCGACGGGCTCGAGGTCACCGGCTGGGCTGTGATGGACGACCTGCCCGAGGCCCTGGAGGCACCGGACCGCCGCTACGCGCTCGGCGTCCAGTGGCACCCCGAGGCCGACGAGGGCAGCCGCCTGATCGCGTCGCTGGTCGAGGCGGCGGCGGCCTACCGTCGCGAGCGCGCCGGCTCGCCGGTGCCCTGAGCGGCGACGACGCCACCCACCTGGCGCGGGCGCGCGGCTACCCGTTCGAGATCGTCCCCGGCTCGTTCCGGCTCGGGGCGCCGGACGCCGACCCGGGCCCTCGGCGGGTGGTCGCCTACGGCGCCAACCGCTCGCTCGCCGGCATCGCGCGCAAGCTCGGCACCGAAACGCCGTCGCCGCCCGTCGCGGTCGCGGCCGCGCGCCTGGACGGCTTCGACGTCGTCTACTCGGCACACGTCTCGCCCTACGGCGCGGTTCCCGCCACCCTCCGGCCCCGCGCCGGCCACGCCGTCGACGTGCACGTGCTGTTCCTCGACGACGCCCAGGTCGCGGCGATCGACGCGTACGAGCCCAACTACCAGCGGCGCCGGTTGGACGGGCTCTCGCTGCGCCTGGACGACGGCACGACGATCGATGCCGCCGAGGCCTACATCTCCCTGCACGGCTGCCTGGCGATCGACGGCGCCGACTGTCCGATCGCGGAGCGCGACCAGCAGACGGTGCTCGCGCTCGTGCGCGACCGCGTCGCCCCGGGCCAGGACCTCGACGACTTCATCCTCGCCGGCATCCGCGACCCGGCCCTGCAGGCCTCGCGGACCGCGGAGCTGCGTTCGGACGCGATCCCGTTCGGCGCGCGCTAGCGCCAGAGCGCCGCCTCGACCGCGGCGGCGTCCTCGCCGTCGAGGAACAGCCGGCACCAGACCTCGCCGGTCCATAGCCGCAGCGCGTGGGCGCTCGACAGGTGCGCGACGCCGGCGCGCCACTCGCCCGCCGGCACCCCGAGTGCGTCGCGCAGTCGGCCATCGGCCAGGAAGTCCGGCCGCGCGGCGCCGTCCAGGTAGCGCCGGACGTCGAAGCCGAAGCCGAGCTTCGTGCGGCTCGCGACACCGCGCGGGAGGTGGGCCCGCGCCAGGTCGCGCAGCACGCCCTTGCGCTCGGGAGTGGCGCGGGCCTCGAGTGGCAGGTTGAGCGAGAGCGCGACGACCTCGGGGTCGAGGAACGGCACCCGCGTCTCGATCGAGTGCTGCATGGTGTTCTTGTCCTGGCGGTTGAGCAGATGGGGGAGGTAGGTCTGCAGGTCGCCCAGCAGCGCGGCCTCGAGCGCGCCCCGCGGGCCGGGGTGGTGGGCGTAGGCGGCCGCGGAGCGTGCGGCGACGTCGGCCTCGTAGGCGTCCGAGGACCCCGCGGTCGGGGGCCGCGTGACCCGCGAGTCCGGGGGACGCTCGAGCCGCCGCCGGGCCCCGCCGATGAGGTCGCGCCCGCGGCGCCGCCGCAGCGCGTCGGCGCGGCGCAGCAGCGCGGTGACACGCTGCCGGCGGGCGAGCGTGGGCGGCAGGAAGGCGCGGTACTCCGCCACGTGGAGCCCGTCGTAGCCGGCGAAGAGCTCGTCGGCGCCCTCGCCGGAAAGCAGCACCTTCACGCCCGCTGCATGCGCGAGCGCGGCGATCTGCGCCATTGGCACGGAGCTCTCGTGCATGAGCGGGAACTCGTTGTGGCGCACGGCCTCGACGAGGCCGGCCCGCCAGCTCTCCGCGCTCATCACGGTCGTGCGCAGCTCGATGTCCAGATGCCGCGCCACCCGGGCTGCCCACGCGCTCTCGTCGACGGCCGGCTGGTCGGCGACCGCGGCGTTGAAGGCCACCAGGCCCGGCTGCTCATCGCGCGCGAAGGCGGCGATCAGGCTCGAGTCGAGGCCGCCGGAGCACATCGCGCCCAGCGGCACGTCGGCCATCAACCGCCTTCGCACGGACGCGCGCAGCGCACCCTCCACGGCTTCCGCGCAGGCGTCCCGCGACCGGCCGGCCAGGGCCGCGGCGCGCTCGGGGTCGACGGCCGCCGCGGGGTCGTACCAGCGGCGCTCGTCGACCGCGAGCGTCGCGACGTCGACATCGACCATGGTCCCCGGGAGCACGCGGTCGATCCCCTCCAGCGGGGTCTGCCGTCCGTTGGCCCACCCGTAGGCGACGCTGTGGGCGAGCACGTCCGCCCGCGCCCGCGCCGGGACGCCGGCCGCGATCAGCGCACGCAGCTCGCTGGCGAACCACAGGCCACCGCCGTGGTGCGCCAGGTAGAGCGGCTTGACGCCGAAGCGGTCGCGCACCAGCAGCAGGCGCCGCCGGCGGGCGTCGAGGGCGGCGAGGGCGAACAGGCCGTTGCAGCGGGGAACGGCATCCTCGCCCCACGCCGCCAGCGCACGCAGCAGGGTCTCGGTGTCCGTGCCCGACCGCCAGCTCGCGCCCGGCAGCTCGGACCGCAGCTCGGAGTGGTTGAACACCTCGCCGTTGTAGGTCAGCCACCAGTCGCCGGACTCATCGGCCATCGGCTGGTGTCCCGCGGGCGATGGGTCGACGATCGACAGCCGGGTGTGCACCAGTCCCACGTTCTCCACGACCTCCACCCCACGGTCGTCGGGACCTCGATGGCCGAGGGCGGCCGCCATGCGCTCGAGCGCGCCCTCGTCGGGGCGCCCTCCGGGCTCGACCACGCAACCGGCTATGCCGCACATGGCGCGGCAGGCTAGGGCAGCGAGCGCCGGCATCCCTCCCCGGCTACCCGCTCGCCGGAAGCGGGTGAGCGTCAGCCGGGTTGCGCCGGCAGCAGCCCCTCCTCGCGGAACCAGGCCTCGGTCCGGCGCATGCCCTCGTCGAGGTCCACCTGCGGTTCCCAGCCGAGGACCTCTCGCGCACGGGACACCGTGTAGGCGTGCTCGCGATTGAGGTAACGCACGGCCTCCGCGGTGACCGCCGGCGGGCGGCGCGCGAGGTGCGCGACGCACTCCTCCACCCACACGGCGGCCCGGTGCGCTGTCGCCGGGAGGCGCGGGACACGGTCCCGGCCCAGCATGCGCGCGTAGTAGCCCATGAAGTCCGCGGCACTCACGACCTGCCCGGGCCACGCGACGTACGCCTGCCCCGGCTCGGCCGCGTCGGACGATGCCGCCAGGACGAGGCAGTCGACCAGATCGTCGATGTAGACCGGCGTGACCATGCCGTCGCGGCCCCGCGGCAGCGCGAACCGGCCGGACTTCATCGTCTCGAGCGGGCGGATCGCCCACTGCTTGGAGCCGGGTCCGTACACGTCCCCCGGGCGGACGACGACCGCGCCCCGCCGCCGTGCCATGACGTCGGAGGCCGCCTTGGTGTCCTGGTAGGGCCAGCCGGACGGGCGCGGCTCGGCTTCCTCGGGGAGCGGGGCCCGGTGCTCTGAGCCCCAGACCGCGATCGAGGACACGTGCACGACGCGCCGCACGCCGGTGGCCTGCGCGGCGTCGAGCACGTTGCGGGTCCCGCGCACGGTGACGCGCACGTAGTCCTCCATCGGACCGAAGTCGGCCACGATCGCGGCGGTGTGGACGACCAGCTCGCAGCCGGGGAGCGCGGCCGCGACGGCGTCGGCGTCGGTCGTGTCGCACACCCGGAAGTCGGCACCGGCGGCTCCGACCCGATCGGCCGCCGCGGCGTCGATGTCGAGCCCGAGGACGCCGGCGCCCTCCGCGGTCAGGCGCCGGCACAGCACGCCCCCGATGAAGCCGCCCGCGCCGGTGACCGCAACGCGCGTCCCAGCCAGGTCCATGCGCGTACATATACTCGGGCCGCCTTGCGCACGTCTAGGGCCATCCGCGCGACCGCCTGGGCCGTCGTCGCTGCGGGCGTGGCGGCTCCGCTGATCCGTCGCCGGGCGAAGCTGCCCGCCCATGTGGTCATCCCGACCGCAGCCGCAGCGCCCGTCGCCCTGTGCGTCGCCGTCCGCCGGTCCCGCACGCGGGACGTGGCCACTTGCGTGCTGCAGATGTGGGCCTACGTCGCCGCCTACCAGATACCGCACGACGATCCCGAGGCGCTGGAGCGCCGTGTGCACATCGACTATCCGGTGAACGTCGACCGCGTGCTCGGCCTCGGCCTCCCGCCGAATCTGCGCCTGCAGCGGCTGGCGAGCCCGGACCGCTTCACGCCGCTGGACAAGGTGCTCGTGTGGGCCCATTGGGTGTGGTTCTTCGTGCCGCACTCCTCCCTGCTCTACGTGATGCTGCGCCGCCGGGAGCAGTTCCCGCGTGCGGCGGTGCAGATGTACGCCGTCTTCGATCTCGGCGCCGTCGTCTACTGGTCCGTTCCCACGGCGCCGCCCTGGTACGCCGCGCGCCACGGCCGCATGGCGGTCCCCGACATGCCGCGCGTGCGCCGCATGATGGAGGAGTACGGCGCCGAGTTTTGGAAAGACAATTGGGGGCCCCTCTACAGTTTCCTGGGAGGAAACCCGTTGGCCGCTATGCCGTCCCTGCACTTCGCCACCTCCGTCATGGCCGCGCAGGTCCTGACCGATACCGGCACCGTCGCCGGGGTCGTGGGGTGGGCGTATGCGTTGACGCTCGGCTTCGCGCTCGTGTACCTCGGCGAGCACTACCTCGTCGATCTGCTCGCCGGGTTCACCCTGACGCAGGGTGTGCGCCGTCTGGGCCCCCGCGCCGCGCCACTGCTCCTCCGGGTCTCCCGAGAGATACAGCGGCTCGAGGCCCGGGCCCATGCCTGACACGACCGAGGGGGCCCGACGGCCGACGCGCGACGAGCCGGATCCCGGGCGCTACGACGAAGAGCGCCTTGCCCCCGATACGGAGGACCACTCCGATGAGGAGATGCCCCGCGTGCACATCACGCGCGAGCGCATGCTCCTGTTCGGCCTCTTCGTCATCTCGGCCATCGCCTTCCTGTACTTCGTGCTTCCGCGGTTCGCCGGCCTGGGAAAGACGTGGGACCGGGTCCAGGAGGGCGACCCCGCCTGGCTCGCGGTGGCCTTCGGTCTCGAGCTGTTGTCCTTCGGCGGCTACATCGTGCTCTTCCGGGCCGTGTTCACCCGCGGCGAGACCCGAATCGAGTGGCGCGAGAGCTACGAGATCACCATGGCGGGCCTCGCGGCCACGCGCCTGTTCGCGACCGCCGGCGCGGGCGGAGTGGTGCTCACGGCGTGGGCGCTGCGGCGTTCGGGCATGTCCCGGCGGATCGTGGCGTGCCGGATGATCGCCTTCCTGTCGCTGCTCTACGCCGTGTACATGCTCACGCTCGTGATCGACGGCCTCGGCCTCCGGATGGGCCTGTTCGAGGGGTCGGCGCCGTTCGCCCTCACGGTCATCCCGGCCATCTTCGGCGCGTCTGTGATCGTCGTCTTTCTCGCGGTGGCGTTCGTGCCGGAGGACTTCGAGCGCCGGCTCTCCGGCTGGGCCGCCGGCGGACGCCGGTGGCGCATCCGACGCTGGGCGCGCCGGCTGGCCACCGTTCCGGCGTCGGCGGCGACCGGGGTGCGGACGGCGCTGCGCCTCGTCCGCACCCGCGACCCCGGCCTGCTCGGCGCGGTCGCGTGGTGGTACTTCGACATCGGCGTGCTGTGGGCGTGCTTCCACGCCTTCGGCGACGCGCCGCCGTTCCCGGTGATCGTGATGGCCTACTTCATCGGCCAGCTGGGCAACGTCCTGCCGCTGCCGGGGGGTATCGGCGGCGTCGACGGCGGCCTGATCGGCGCCTTCATCGCCTTTGGCGTGGACGGCGGACTGGCCGTCGTCGCCGTGCTCGCCTACCGCGCATTCTCGTTCTGGCTGCCCACGATCCCGGGCGCGATCGCCTATCTTCAGCTGCGCAAGACCGTCAAGGTCTGGAGCACCGAGGAGCACAAGCGCGCCCCTGCACGCGCTTGACGACCTCCCTACTATAAAAAGTGAAGCGAGATGACTGACCACGTCGAGAACATGATCATCGTCGGGAGCGGACCGGCCGGATACACGGCCGCGCTGTATGCGGCCCGGGCCAACCTCGAGCCGCTCGTCATCGAGGGCTTTCTCTGGGGCGGGCTGCTCCAGCAGACGACGGACGTGGAGAACTACCCGGGCTACCCCGAGGGGATCATGGGCCCGGAGATGATGCAGCAATTCCGCGACCAGGCCGAGCGCTTCGGCACCCGCTTCCTCACCGACCAGGCGACCAGCGTGGAGCTGGCCGACGAGCCCGGCGGGATCCACGTCGTGTACGTGGGCGACGAGGAGTACCGCGCCCGCACCGTGGTCCTGGCGATGGGCGCCGAGCACCGCAAGCTCGGCGTCGGCGGCGAGGACGCCCTGGGCGGCCGCGGCGTGTCCTACTGCGCGACGTGTGACGCAGCGTTCTTCAAGGACCGCGAGACGATCATCGTCGGCGGCGGCGACTCGGCCATGGAGGAGGCGATCTTCCTGGCGAAGTTCGCCTCCAAGGTGACGATCGTGCACCGCCGCGAAGAGTTTCGCGCCTCGAAGATCATGCTCGAGCGCGCGCGAGCGCTGAACAACATCGAGTTCCTCACGCCGTACGTGGTCGAGGACTTCGTGGCCGGCGAGGACGGCGCGCTCGGCCACGCGGTCGTGCGCAACATCGACACCGACGAGACGCGCGAGCTGCCGATGGCCGGCGCCTTCATCGCGATCGGCCACGAGCCTCAGTCGGCACTCGTCGCCGGCCAGGTCGAGACCGACGACGAGGGCTACGTCGTGACCGAGCCCAGGTCGACGCTGACCAACCGGCCCGGCGTGTTCGCCGCGGGGGACCTCGTCGACCACACCTACCGCCAGGCGGTCACGGCGGCCGGGACCGGCTGTCAGGCCGCGCTCGACGCCGAGTGGTACATGCGCGACACCCCCGAGGTGCCGGTCCCCGAGGCGATGCCCGCGGCCCCTCCGCCCGAGGCCCAGTGGGCCCCGGCGAAGCCGCGCGCCTGAGAGCTACCCGTAGCCGACCGGCGGCAGCGTCCGGACCTCGCTCCGGGCCCTCGGCAGGCGCGCGGCCGCGCGGACGGCCGTGTGGTGGACCAGGTGGCGGCGCAGGAACGCGCGCGTCCGCGCGTAGGCCTCGTCGCCGGTCATGGGGCGGCCCTGGGTGCGCCGGCGGATGCGGTCGGCTTCGGCGTCGCGTTCTGACCCACCCGCCTGGGTCTTCTGGCGATCGTGGATCCGGAAGGCTCCGAGGAAGCGCGGCAGGCGCTCGATGCGGGCGCCACTGTCGCGGAGGCGGAGCAGGAAGTCCCAGTCCAGCGCG
>JAWVFS010000255.1:0-5817 GCA_033855795.1 Solirubrobacteraceae bacterium
GGCCAACCGCCGCTCCTGTCGCGCATGACCGACCAGGCCGAGCGCGAGCGCGAGGAGCTGCGCGCCCGCGCCGAGGCGGCCGAGCAGGCGGCCCGGGACCTCGCCGCACAGACCGAGCTGGCCACGAACGCCACCGAGGCGCAGGCGGCGGCGCTGCAGGAGCTCGAGCGCCAGGCGAAGGCCGCGCACGAGGCGGTCGAGCGGGCCCGGGCAGGGCGCCGCGAGGCCGAGGAGCGGGCCGCCCAGGCTAGCGCCGCGCGCGACGCCGATGCCGCGCGGATCGCCGGGCTCCAGGCCACGGCGGACGACCTCGAGCGCCGCGCGGGTGTGCTGGAGGCGCAGACCTCGGAGGCCGCTCGCGCCGCGGCCGCGTTGGAGCAGTCGGCGCTGGACGCCCGCAACCGCGAGACGGCGCTGGAGGCCCGCGTGGCCGAGGCCGAGGTGGAGCGCGCCGAGCGCGAGCACGAGATCGAGCGGGTGCGCTCGGAGGCGGAGCGCGTCCGCAGCCATGCGGACGCGACGGCGGTCCGGCTCGCGCAGCGCGCCGAGGAGGCCGAGCGCGGCAGCGAGGACTTCGCCCGCGTTCGGGCCGACCTGGAGGGGCGCATCAACGAGCTCGAGCGCCGCGAGGCCGAGGCGGGGACCGTCCGCGCAGAGCTGGAGCGGGAGGCCCGCGAGGCGCAGGAGCGGGCGGCGCAGATGCAGGCCTCACACGGGCATATGGATCAACGGGTCCGCGAGGCGGCCGAGGCGAAGGCGGAAGCCGCGGAACGCGTGGAAGCGCTCGAGCAGCGCCTGGCCGAGGCCGACGAGCGCGCGCGCCAGGCCGAGGGTGCCCGCAGCGAGCTGGCCGGACGGATCGAGACGGCGACGCTCGCGCAGCGGGCGTCGTCGGCCGACGCACAACTGCTCGGAGAGCAGAGGGCTGAGCTGGAGCGCGCGCGCGTCGAGGCCGAATCACGCATCGGCGACCTCGAGGTCGAGCTGGAGCGCGATGCCGCCGCGCGGGCCCAGGCCGAGCAGAAGGCAGCCCGGCTCGAGCGCGAGCGCGACGAGGCCCGCGCCGCGGCGGACCGCGCGGTTGAGCTCGAGGCGGCGTTGCATCGCGAGCGCGGGACGGGGGCGGCCCCGGCCGAGCCGGAGTCGCTGCGGGCCGAGCTCGAGCGGGCGCGGGCCGAGCGCGACGAGGAGGCCGAGGCGCGCGCGACGGCCGAGCGCATCGCCCAGGAGGCGCTGGACGAGAGGGCGAAGCGAGGCCGGGAGCTCTACGCCGCGCGGGAGACCGCCGCCGCGGCCGAGGCACGCGCCGAGGAGCTGGCCGGCGCCGTGGCGCAGACGAACGAAGGATCGGACCCGCCGGACGAGGCGCGCCTGGCCGCGCTGGCGCGCGAACGCGACGCGGCGGTGGCGCAGGCCGAGGCCGTGGCGGCCGCTCGCGACGAGGCGCTGGGCGAGGTGGCCGCGCTCGCGCAGTCCCACCAGGACGCGCTTGCCCAGCTGGCCGCCCAGGTGCAGGCGCGCGTCGACCTGGAGGCGCAGCTGGCGGCGCTCGGCGTCGGCCCGGCGCCGGGCGGGGGCCAGCCGCCCCCGATCCTCGAGCCCGTGCCGCTGGTCGAGGCGTCGCCGGCCGGGGGGCGCCCGGAACGGCGTCGCCCGCGACCGGCGCGGCGGCGCAACTCGCCGCGGCTCATGCTCGGCTGGGTCGTCCTGATCCTGGTCGCTCTGCTGATCCTGGCGCTCGCGACCGGGCTGCTGCGGATCGACCTGATCCCGTAGTTACGGTCCGCCCGGCGCCGCGAGCCCCGCCAGGCCGGCTCCGCCGCCCGTCTGGAAGCCCGCCGCTGGGAGCGGGGTGCCGGTCGCAGTGGCCGAGCCGTTGGGCAGGTATTGCTCCAGTGCGAGCCCGGTGAGCAATTGCCGAAGGCCGACGTTGCGCGGATCGAGCGCGAGCGTACTGGCCATCGCCCGCGTCGCACCGGGTAGGTCGTGGAGGCGTACCTCGAGCCACACGAGGTCGGCCCAGGCGTCCGACGAGCTCGGCGTGCGGCGGATCGCCCGGAGGATCGCCGCGCGCGCGGCCAGTGGCCGCCCCCGCGCCTGGTCGATCGCGGCCAGGGCGAGCAGCGGTTGCGCGGAGACCGGGTCCAGGCGCGATGCGAGCTCGGCACCCCGCGCCGCGTCCCGGAGCGCGGCGGGGCTGTGATGGGCGTCGGCCGTCGCGAGCGCGTGCTTGGTCTCCGAATCGGCCCACGCCGGCAGGATCGCCGAGAGCGCGACCGCGCAGCCGGCCAGCGTGACCAGCGCGAGGGCCACAGCCCGCCCTGCAGTCCCCACGCTCGGCAGCCGGCCCTCCGGGCGCGCGCGGCCGGCGAGCATGCCCAGGAACACGAGCGCCGGAATCGACGCGCCCGGGATGTCGAGATCCCAGTCATACAGCCCGTGGAAGAGCCAGGCGACGGCCGCGGCGGCGAGTGCCGCCGCCATGAGGCGCGAGGGCTCACCCGCCGGGCCCGGTCGCGGGTCGGGGCCGGCTCGCGGCGGCGCGTCGGGGAGTGCCGACGCGCGCCGGACGCCCGCGACGATGAGCGCGAGGAGCCCGCCGAGGGCAAGGAGCGCGCCGACGAGGCCCGTCTCGGCCAGCAGCTGCATCGGGACGCTGTGGGGCTGGAGCACGGCGAGGTCGTTGGTCCGGTATTCCTTGTGCAGGACGGGGAAGGACCCGGCGCCCCACCCCTGCAGCGGGCGGTCCGACCACGCCCCGGCGGCCTCCCTCCACCACACCCAGCGGTTGCCCGAGTTGGTCGAGACCAGGTGGTTGGGGTCGAACACGGGGTCGAAGCGCGGTTTGCGGAATGAGCTCCACTGATTGGAGATCGTGCCGCCGAATCCGCGCTTGGACTGGGCCAGGGCCACGCCGCCGGCCAGCAGCCCAAGGGCGAGCACGCCCGCGAGCGCCAGCCCGATCCGGCGCGTCTGGGAAGGGGTGATGCGGGCGCGGTCCTCGACGCCGAGCAGCGCCCGACCGGCGAGGACCAGCACGACGAGCGAGACCACAAGCACGACCGCGAGCAGCGCACCGTCGGTCTCGCGGGCCCCGAGAGGCTGCGAGACCGCGGTCAACGAGTGGGTGGAGAAGGCGATGACGAGCGCCGGCACGGCCGCCAGCAGGCCGAGGGCGACGACGCCGAGGGTGCGCAGCCGCGCGCGCGCCAGCACGGCGAACGCGATCAACGCGACCGCCAGCGCGACCACGCCGCCACGGGAGTACGTCAGCCCGATCCCGATGAAGAGGAAGGCGACGCACGCCAGCGCGCCGAGCCGCACCCGAGCCGACCGCGCGCGGTCGATCGCCAGACCCACCGCCACCGGAACGGCCAGCAGCTCCACCAGCGCGAGCGCGTTCCAGTAGTCCAGCGGGGCGCGCAGGCGCGGGATCAGGCTCGCGTGGTTGAGGTCGATCACCCCGCCGATGTGCAGCCCGGGCGCGAGCTTGCCACCGACGGCGTAGAGCGCCACGAGCATCGCGACCGCGAGGTAGCCGACGGCGACGTGGTCGAGGGCTCGCCGCCACCACGACCCGGCGGCCAGTGCGAGCAGCACCACGAGCGCGTAGGTGATCGTGCGGTTGAGCTCCAGCCACGTGCGGTCGCCGGCCACGCTCCAGGCGAGGCTCAGGCCGACCCACAGCGCGAACAGCCCCAGCAGACCGACGCCGAACCACGCGGTGCGTGACGCGGACAGTCCGAGCGCGCCGTGCCACAGCCATATCGCGGCGACGATCACGAGCGCGGCCGCCACGGCCACCTGGATCCGGGCCTGGCCCTGGAGCGAGGTCGAACCGTGCGCGAACGCGGCGTATCCCGTCAACAGGACGAGAAAACCGACGAGCGCGGCGCCCGGTCGCGCCGTTTGACTCCGTGCCCCCGCGGCCGCCGGCTCGCTCGCCCGTTCGCCCCGTACCCGAGCGGCGGTCATCTTCGCTGTGGCGGCCATCCGAAGGGTCGCGACGCTAGCATCTCGCGGACGATGAGGCGCTCGTCCACCCACGCCCTGCTCGGCGCGCTCGCGGCCTGCGGCGCTCTCGCGCTGCCCGCCGGCGCCGGCGCCGCCTCGCCGCTGGACGAGTACCAGCAGACGGGCCACATCACGCCCTGCAAGTACGGCGCGGGCCAGCTCCAGGGCAGCGTCCCCAACGACGTCGCCCAGTACGCGCCCGAGTACGCCTCTCAGCTTCAGGCGGCGGCGCGCGACCGCGCCCGCGGATGCGGCGGGGCCACCGGTGGGGGCAGCGGCGGCGCGGGCGGGGCCGGTGCCGGAGCGGCGGCGGCCGGCGTCGCAGGTGCCGGCGGCAGTGGCGGCGGCGGCACCCGACCGCCACCGGCGCCGCCCAAGGCCGCGGCCGTCAAGCGCATCGGCCCGGCGCTGAGCCTCCCCCGCACGGTCTCGCCGGCCGCCTCGGGCATCGGCACGACCCCCGGTCCGGTGCTCGCGCTGGCCGTGCTGGGGGCGCTTGCACTGCTCGCCGCGGGGCTGGCGCTGGTCGCGCGGCTGCTGGGCTGGGGCACGGGCTGGACGGCTTCCGGCCGCCATGCGCTTCGCGAGGCGGCCATGCGGGTCGGCACGGCGGCCACGGCCGTCGCCGACTGGGCTCGCGCACGTGGCGCGTCCGGCACCTGACCGCCGACTGCGGCGCTACATATGGTGGTGGCGGCCGAGAGTACGCCACCACAGCTAGTACACTGTCCTGAATGACTTGTCCGAGCTGCGAGCGTTCGACGCGGGTTCTCGAGAGCCGCCAGGCCGAAGCCGGTGCCGCGATTCGTCGACGGCGAGAGTGTCCGGCCTGCGGACGCCGCTTCACGACCTATGAGCGGCGCGAGCCGGATCCCCTCTACGTGATCAAGCGCGACGGCGACCGCCAGCGCTTCGACCACACCAAGCTCCGCGCCGCGCTGCTGCGGGCGGCGCACAAGCGGCCGGTCGGACCGGCGGCGATCGAATCCGTCGTCGGACGGATCGAAGCCGAGCTCGCGCGCGCCGGCGGCGAGCTGCCCTCGCAGCGGATCGGCGAGCTCTGCCTCGCCGAGCTCCGCGCCCTCGACACCGGGGCCTATCTGCAGTTCGCCGGCACCCTCGAACAACCGGAGCTCGCTATTTCCGGCTAACTCGCCCGGTTCCGTCTGGGCCGCGCGCAAGGATGCGCAGTTACCCCCAGAAGCTGGCCGAAGGAGAGGATTTCGTGACACAAACCGCCGCAAATCGCGAAAAAATCGAGCGAAACGGACTGTCCGTGGCGCGCCGCTTCACCTCCGAGGGCATTCATCCGTTCGATGAGGTCAAGTGGGAGCTTCGCGATGCAGTGATCGGGGACCCGACCAAGCCGGCCTTCGAGCAGCGCGGCGTCGAGTTCCCCGCGAGCTGGTCCCAGAACGCCACCAACATCGTCACGCAGAAGTACTTCCGCGGCCAGGTCGGCACGCCCGAGCGCGAGAGCTCGGTCAAGCAGATGATCTCGCGCGTGGCCGGCACGATCGCCGGCTGGGGCCGCGAGCGCGGCTACTTCGCCAGCGACGAGGACGCCGAGACCTTCGAGGCCGAGCTCACGCACATCCTGCTTCACCAGATGGCGGCGTTCAACTCGCCCGTCTGGTTCAACGTCGGCTTCGAAGAGAGCCCGCAGTGCTCGGCCTGCTTCATCCTGTCCGTGCAGGACACGATGGAGTCGATCCTCGACTGGAACACCAAGGAGGGCAAGATCTTCCGCGGCGGGTCCGGGTCGGGCATCAACCTCTCGAACATCCGCGGCTCGATGGAGCC